>JBHYGP010000601.1:0-2770 GCA_051858935.1 Sphingomonas sp. | reverse complement strand
TGCCGGGCGGTTCGACGCGGTGGCGGTGAAGGCGGCGGTGGAGAAGGCGTTCGGCGGCTGGGCCGCGGGGCCGGATCGCGCGCTGATCCCGGTCAATCCCAAGCTGGGGCCGCAGGTGTTGCTGCTCGACCGACCGGGTGCGCCGCAGTCGACGATCAACCTGATCTTCCCGGCGCCCGAGGCGGGGACGGCGGGGGATATCCCGATGCGGGTGATGAATGCGCTGTTGGGCGGGTCGTTCAGCTCACGCATCACGCGCAATATCCGCGAGAACAAGGGCTATACCTACTCGCCGGGTTCGGGCGTCGCGCTGTTGCCGACCAACGCGGTGTGGAGCTTCAACGCCGATGTCACCACCGCAGCGACGGGGCCGTCGCTGACCGAGGTGTTCAAGGAGATCCGCGAGCTGCAGGCGACGCCGCCGGGAGACGAGGAAGCGGCAGGGATGCGGCAGTACATGGCCGGCCTGTTCGTGATCCAGAACTCGACTGCGGGTGCGCTGGTCAACACGCTGGCAACGCGCGATGCGCTCGGCCTGCCGCGCGACTGGCTGGAAAACTATGTCCCCGCGACGCTCGCGGTGAGCAATGCGCAGATCAGCGAGGCGGCGAAGCGGTTGCCGCTCGACAAGATGACGTTGGTGGTTGTCGGTGACCTGAAGGTCGTTACGCCACAGCTGCAAGCGCTTCCTGAACTAAAAGGCGTAGAGTTCAAGACGGTGACCGTTCCCTGAACAATTGTTCAGGTTTTGTGGCAACTAGTGAAGGAGGCGGTGCAAGTCGTCTCCTTCTTTATTGGTGGGCGAGCTAAATCTTCACTTGGGCGATGGGGGTAAACAACTCGTCGCAATTTCGAGCCGTGGCTGCGACGAATCGCGGGTTCCACTTGTTGACCCCCCGTTATGACCCACACAGCACATCATGCGCGACCCGCGCTTCGCCGAGCAGTGGCGCTGCTTTTCGCCGCCGCCGCTCTCCCCGCAACCGCCCTGGCGCAGGACACGGTGACCCCGCCGACCGTGCTGGTTCCGGCCGCGCCCGCACCCGCTCCCCAGCCGGTGACGCCGCCGCCGGTGCAGGTGCCGACCGCGCAGACACCGCCTTCGGGCGAATCGCGTACGACGATCGCGCCCGGCGTGCTTGAGCAAGCCGAGCAGGAGGCGCGCGAGCGTACCGCTGCTGCGCGTGAGACATCGCGCGCTGCGCGACCGACCCGCGCGGTCGAAAGTCCGCAGCGTGCCGCTCCCGCAGCCGCGCCAGTCGCTGCGGCACCTGTCGCCGCCCCCGCTGCGGCGACCCCGGAGCCCGTCGCGCAGACCGCGCCGCCGGTCGCCGACCCGGTGATTACGGACACTGTCCCTGAGCCCGTCGAAACGGCGGAGGCCAGCAGTAACACCATGTGGCTGATCCTCGCCGCGCTGGGCGGTGTTGCCGCGCTGATCGCCGCGGCGATGCTGCTGCGTCGTCGCCGTGAATACGAGCCCTATATCGAGGAAGAGGTCGCGGTCGCCGCGCCGGTCGAGCCGGTTCGCGCGCCGGTCGCCGAACGCCGCATGCCCGATCCCGCGATCGAACGCCTGGACGCCAATCCGGCGGCTGCGGCCCCGGCGTTCATCGCGCCGCGGCCTGCGCCTGAGCTCGCCGAGCGTGCTGCGCCGGTCGCCAAACCCCTTACGCCGAAGCATGACGTGGCGAAGCCCGCGCTTGAGAATGCGGCGCTGTCCGATGCCGATCCGGCGGATGTCGCGGCGGTGCTGGGTGGTGCCAAGCCCACAGGCGCGCGTCCGCAGCTTGAACTGGCGATGCGTCCGATCCGGGCTGGCATGAGCCGTCGCGGTGCGACCGTCGGGTTCGAACTCACCGTCGCCAATGCAGGCGGTGCGCCTGCCAAGGATGTCAAGATCGGGGCGTTCATGCTGGGCGAGAACGCCGCGCAACAGAGCGAGATCGAGCGGATGCTGACCAATCCGCCCAAGGATTCGAGCCTGCCCGCCGATACAATCGCGCCGGGTGACGGCACCACGCTGGAAGCGATGCTGACGATGTCGCGCGACGCGGTCGATGCGATCGCAGGTGATGACGATGGCTTTACCCCGGTGCTGGTCGCCGATGCCCGCTATCGCCTGCCCGATGGGCGCGAGGCGCGGACCGCCGCCGCATTCCGCATCGGGCGCGTCAATGGCGGGATGCATCTGGAGCCGATCGCGATCCAGGACGATCCGTCGATGTACGTCGATGTCGAGGCCGAACTGGTCGGGGTTCCGGCCAAGGTTTGATGCCTCACCCCAACACCCGTCCCGGTTTGCGCCGGGACGGGTCGCTTTTCGGGCGGGCCCGCGCATTTTTTGGTGCGCGGGTCCGCCTTCTCCATGCTAGGCGCGGCGCGTGACTGCGACGACCCTTCGCGCGACCAGCGCGCTGACCCTGATCCTGCTGCTTGCGAGCACCGCCGCTGCCCAGAGTGGCCAGCGGCCGACCGTGATCACGCCGCCGATCGGTAATTTCGACATAAACCCGAATCCGACGCCGCGCCCGACGCCGACTCCGGCCCCTGCGCCGCAACCGACGGTTACGCCGGTGCCGATCCCGCCGCGCGCGACGCCGTCGCCGCGTCCGGCAGCGGCACAGCCCGCACCGCGTCCGAATGCCACCGCGCAGCCGACGCCGCAGCCGAGCCCGACCCGGTTCGGTCCGTCCGACTTTACGCCGGTGGCGACCCCCCAGCCGGGGGCGAGCAAAACGGTGCCGCCGATCGTCACGCCAACGCCGCC
>JBHYGP010000600.1:4674-8284 GCA_051858935.1 Sphingomonas sp. | reverse complement strand
GACAAAGCGACGGGCAAGCAGCGCGAATACAAGGTGCGCCTGTCGGACCTTCTCAAAAACGGGGACACGAGCGCGAACGTACGGCTGGAGCAGGGCGACGTGATCATCATTCCCGAAAGCATGTTCTAACCAGACGGAGACCGCCCGGTGGGGGGATTGTGGGACGAGATCAGGACGGCACTTCACGGCGTGTGGCAACGCCGCTGGATCGCCGTGGCCGTCGCTTGGGGCGTGTGCCTGGCGGGCTGGCTCGTCGTGTCGCAAATCCCCAACCAATATGAGAGCCGCGCGCGCATCTTTGTGCAGCTGCGCCAGATCCTGCCCGGTGAGGGGATTGCGACCCAGCAGGAACAGCAGAAGGATATCGACCGCGTCCGCACGACGCTGGCGAGCGCGTCGAATCTGGAGAAGGTCGTGCGTGGCACTGACCTCGCCAACACCGTCGCGACCGACCGTGACGTCGCGGACCGGGTCTCGTCGCTTCAGAAGCATATCAAGATCACCGCGCAGCAGGACAATCTCTTCGAGATCACCGCGACTGCGGACAATGGCAAATTGTCGCGCACGATCGTCCAGAAGCTGATCGACATTTTCGTCGAGGATAATCTCGGCACGATTCGCGACGAGGCGAGCCAGTCACTTCAGTTCCTCGACCAGCAGCTCGCCCAGCGGCAAAAGGCGCTGCAGGAGGCGGAAGCCAAGAAGGCGGATTTTCAGGACCGGTATCTGGGATCGCTGCCTGGCACCGGCACGCTCTCGGAGCGGCTGTCGGCGGCGCGCACGCAGCTGGCGCAGGTCAATCAGGAACTGGCGGCGGCGCAGAGCGCGCTGGCTGCGGTCAACGGTCAGATGGCGGGGACCTCCGCCACGGTCGCGGGTGCGGGCGGCGGCGCGGTTGCCGGGCCGGCGCGCGCGCGACTGTCGGCGATCCAGGGGCAGCTCGCCGAGGCGCGTGCGCGGGGATGGACCGACAATCACCCGGACGTGATTGCGCTCAAGAGCCAGTTGTCGGCGGCGCAGGGCGCGGCGAAGCGCGAGCCGGTCTATTCGGGCGGCGGTGGCGCGAGCGCCAACCCGCTGTATCTGAGTCTGCGGGCAATGCAGGCCGACAAGTCTGCGCAGGTCGCCGCGCTGACCAACCGCAAGGCACAGATCGAGGCCGATATGGCCGCGATCGACCAGAAGATCGCGGGCGATCCGGCGGCAGCGCAGGAGCAGGCCGAGATCGACCGCAATTATCAGGTGATGAAGGCGGCCTATGACAAGCTGCTCGCCGATCGCGAGCAGGTGAAGCTGCGCAGCCAGGCTGCGGGTCAGGCCGATGCGGTCAAGTTCAACGTAATCGACCCGCCGACCGCGCCGCGTTCGCCGACTGCGCCCAACCGGCCGCTGTTGCTGACCGGCGTGCTGATCGTCGGGCTGGGCGCGGGCCTTGCCGTCGCATTCGGCCTCAGCCAGCTGGCGGGCACGTTCCCGACCACCGCGCGGCTGGAGAAAATGAGCGGGATGCCGGTGATCGGGTCGATCGGTGAAGTCGTGACCGGCGCGCAGACCGCGCTGCGTCGGAAGCGGTTTCAGATGTTTGCAGCGGCGACTGCAGGGCTGGTCGTTGCATGGGTGGCGCTGCTGGGGCTCGAAATGCTCCAGCGCGGCATGAGCGCGTGAGGGTAGGGCCATGAACGACCATACCCCAAAACGCCTCGGCGGATCGCTGGTGGAGCGGGCGGCGGCGCATCAGGCGTTCGTGCAGCGCCAAGCTGCGCAGCAGGCTGCTCCTGCGCCTGCGGCTCCTTCGCCCAAGCCGCGTCACGATATTCCCGTATTCGGCGCGGTCGAGGCACCGCGCGCGCCGCTGGTGCGACCGGAGGCCGCACCCGTTGCCCAGCCCGAACAGCCGGCGAGTGCGCGTCGCCGTATCGCGATCGACCGAAAGAAGCTCGCCGAGCATGGCATGCTGGTCCCCGGCGCGACCGTGACTGCGCTGGCCGAGGAATTCCGGCTGGTGAAACGCCAGTTGCTGACCACTGCGCGCCAGATCCGCGCGGGGGGTGGTGAGGGTGCCGACGACCGGTCGCGGATGATCCTGGTCTGCTCGGCCAAGCCGAATGACGGCAAGACCTTCTGCGCGATCAACCTCGCGCTGTCGATGGCGGCGGAGAAGGATGTCGAAATCCTGCTGGTCGATGCCGATTTCGCCAAGCCCGATGTGCTGGCGCGGCTCGGTGCGCTGGACGGCCCCGGCCTGCTCGACGTGCTGGCGGGCGCGGTGGCGAGCGCTGAGGACTGTGTGATCGACACCGATGTGCCGCAGCTGTCGGTGCTGCCTGCGGGTACGCGCAGCGTCGCCGATACCGAATTACTCGCAAGCGCGCGGGCGCATGCGATCCTCGACGGGTTGGCCGCGGCCAATCCGCGCCGCATCGTGATCTTCGATTCGCCCCCGATCCTTGCCGCATCGCCGGCCAGCGCGCTCGCCAGCCATGTCGGGCAGGTGATGCTGGTGGTCCGCGCCGACCGCACGCGTGAGAATGAACTGCGCGATGCGGTCGGGCTGCTCGACGGGTGCGACCATATCCAGTTGTTGCTCAACAGCGTTTCCATCCAGCCGGGCGGGCGCCGCTTTGGCAGCTATGGCGCCTATTACGGGGAGCCGGACCAATGAGGTTGTTCGCCGCGGCACTCGCCGCCTCCGCCCTGATCGCGGCTCCGGCCGTAGCGAAGGACAAGCGCAAGCAGATCACCCCCTATGTCGATGCGGGGCAGGTGCTGGTCGCCGACCTGTCGGGCGGGGGCGAGGTGCTGACATACTCCACGATCGGCGCGGGGGTCGATGCGTCGATCCAGACGCGCCGGGTCGAGGTACAGCTTTCGTACAAATATGAGCGGCGCTTCGACTGGCAGAACGACGTCGCCGATCAGGACACGCATAGCGGCCTTGCGCGCGCGGCGGTGAAGGTCGCGCCGGGGTTCACGGTCGAGGGCGGCGCGCTGGCGACGCGCGCGCGCAGTGACATTCGCGGCGATGCGCCGACCAATCTGGCGGGCAATGTCCGCAATGTGAGCCAGGTCTATTCGGTCTATGGCGGGCCGACCTTCCACACCGGCAACGGCCCGGCGAGCGTCAGCGCCGCCTATCGCTTTGGCTATACCAAGGTCGAGGCACCCTCAATCTCGTCGATCGACCCGGCCGCGCCGCCGGTCGACGTGTTCGATAGCTCGACCAACCATCTCGCGCAGGTGCGCGCGGGGGTGAAGGCGGGGACGATCCTGCCGGTGGGGCTGAGCGTCGCGGGGGCGTGGCAGCGCGAGGAGATGAGCCAGCTCGACCAGAAGTTCGACGGCAAATATGGCCGCGCCGACGCAGTGCTGCCGATCGGTCGTGGGCTCGCGGTCGTGGGCGGCGTCGGCTATGAAAAGATCGAGATTACGCAGAAGGATGCGCTGCGCGACGGGACCGGCGCGATCGTGCGCGACGGGGCGGGGCGGTTCGTCACCGATCCGGCATCGCCGCCGCGCATCGCGTATGAGATCGAGGGCATCTTCTGGGACGCGGGTGTGCTGTACAAGCCGAACGCGCGGCTGATGCTGGAGGCGCGGGCGGGCCGGCGGT
>JBHYGP010000600.1:3495-4664 GCA_051858935.1 Sphingomonas sp. | reverse complement strand
AGCTATACCGGGTCGCTCCAGTGGCAGATTTCGCGTCGCTCGGCGTTGCAGGTCGGCGTGTATGATTCGGTGCAGAGCTTTGGCCGCCAGCTGGCGAGCGACCTCGCCGCGCTGCCGACCAGCTTCAACATTCCCGACGACGCGTTCGGCGGAGCGTTCGACGGATGCGTGTTCGGTGACAGCGGCAGCGCGGCGGGCGGGTGTCTGA
This sequence comes from Sphingomonas sp., assembly GCA_051858935.1. Classification (GTDB taxonomy): domain Bacteria; phylum Pseudomonadota; class Alphaproteobacteria; order Sphingomonadales; family Sphingomonadaceae; genus Sphingomonas. The sequence continues at coordinate 4,456 of JBHYGP010000600.1, read as the reverse complement.
CCAACGCGCTCGGCTCGATCGCCAGCTCCAACTATCGCGCGCGCGGCGTTTCGGCGGTGCTGGCGCTGAATGCCGGGCCGACGACACTTGGGCTGGGTGCTGGTTATGCCAACCGGCGCTATCTGGTCCCGGCGGGAAGCTCGGTGCTGGCGGGTAGCAGCGACGACACCTATTATGCGCAGCTGTTCGCGGCGCGGCAGCTGAGCGCGCGCTCCGGGGTCAACGGCAATGTGTTCCTGAATTACTATCAGAGCGGCATTGCCGGGGCACCGGGCGTGTTTGGCGGCGGCGCGGCAGGGTCATATTATCATAATTTCGGTCCGCTGAGCGCGGTTGCCTCGCTCGGCATCTCCAGCTTCGAGGTCGATGGAGAGGGCAGCAGCACGCAAGCGCAGGCGCAGCTTGGCCTTCGCTACGGTTTCTGAAGACTTTGGGTCCAAGGATGGCATGATGTACGACGACCATTATGGACTGAGCGGGCGACCGTTCCAGCTGACGCCGGACCCGGCGTTCTGGTTCGATACCGCCACGCATAAGAAGGCGATGGCCTATCTGGGCTATGGGTTGAGCCAGGGCGAGGGATTCATCGTGATCACCGGTGCGCCCGGTGCGGGGAAGACGACCTTGGTCGGTCACCTGATGGAGACGATCGACCCCGAACGGCTGCACGTCATCAAGATCGTCACGACCCAGATTGAGGCCGAAGACCTGTTGCAGATGGTTGCTGCGGGGCTGAACATCGACGCGACGCATTTGACCAAGGCGCAGATGTTGGCGGCAATCGAGAAGCAACTGCACGCGGTGGCGCGGCAGGGGCGGCGGACGCTGCTGATCGCCGACGAGGCGCAGGCGCTGCCGCTCGAGAGCCTGGAGGAGCTGCGCATGCTCTCCAATTTCCAGGCGGGCGGTTATCCGCTGTTGCAGATCTTCCTGCTCGGCCAGCCCGAGTTCCGCGCGCGCC
>JBHYGP010000600.1:0-3485 GCA_051858935.1 Sphingomonas sp. | reverse complement strand
CCGACCCGCGACTGGACCAGCTGCGCCAGCGCGTGATCGCGATGCACCAGCTTGACGGGATGGGCGCGGACGAGCTGGAACCCTATCTGATCCACCGGCTGTCCTGTGTCGGGTGGCGGGGCAAGCCGCGTTTCACCAATGATGCGGTGGCGGCGATGTACCGCTGGTCGGGAGGGATTCCGCGCAAGGTCAATCTGCTCGCCGGCCGGGTACTGCTGCTTGGCGCGATCGAGGAGATTACCAGCTTTACCGGCGCGGATGTCGAGGCGGTGATTGCCGACCTCGAGGGCGATTTGTCGGGGGCGCTGCCGCCTTCGGCTCCGGCGCGTCCGGCTCCGGCCGCGTCTCCGGTGCCTGCGCCGCCCGAGGCTGCGCATGTCGCGCGTGAGGCGTTGCGACGCGAGGTTTCGGCTCCTGCCGCGCCCGCGACGGCACCTGCGGCCGATGCGGAGCTTGGCGCCCAGCTGGCGCGGCTCGAGGCGCGGCTTGAGGAACAGGATGCGGCGCTGCGCCGTGTGCTGACGCTGATGGTCGATTTCATCGAAGTCGAGGATGCCCGGCCAACGCGGCGGGGAGCCGCTGCCTGACGATGGTCGCCAACGCCCTTTCGGTGGATGTCGAGGACTGGTTCCAGGTCGGCGCGTTCGAAACCGTGATCGCGCGCGACGATTGGGCGGCGCTGGAGCATCGCGTCGAAGCGAATACCGACAAGGTGCTGGCGCTATTCGGCGAGGGCGGGGTCAAGGCGACGTTTTTCACGCTGGGCTGGGTGGCCGAGCGCTATCCCGCGCTGATGCGGCGGATTGCCGATGCGGGGCATGAGGTGGCGAGTCACGGCTGGGACCACCAGCGCGTGTTCACCATGGGGCCGGAGCAATTTCGCGCCGATATCGGCCGCGCCCGCGCGGTGCTGGAGGATGCGACCGGGCACAAGGTGAGCGGGTATCGCGCGCCGAGCTTTTCGATCGATGTCCGCACCCCCTGGGCGCATCAGGTGCTGGCGGAGGAGGGCTATGCCTATTCGTCGAGCGTCGCGCCGATCGGGCATGACCATTATGGCTGGGCCGATGCGCCGCGCCGCGCCTATCGCCCGGTGGCGGGGAGCGACCTCATCGAGCTGCCGGTGACGACGGCGCGATTCCTGGGGCGTGAAGTGACGACCGGTGGCGGGTTTTTCCGGTTGTTGCCGGGTGGCGTCGTGCAGGGCGCGATCCGCGCGATGAATGCGGCGGGGCAGCCGGCGATATTCTACTTCCATCCGTGGGAAATCGATCCGGGCCAGCCGCGCGTCGAGAATGCGCCGCTCAAGTCCAAGCTGCGGCATTACAGCCGCTTGGGGGCGATGGCGGGCAAGCTGCGGACGCTGTTCACCGCGCATCGCTGGGACCGCACCGATCGGGTGGCGGCAGCGGAAGCGGCGTTGCTCGATCGTGCGCCGGTGCTGGAGGTGGCGGCGTGAACGCGCCGATCCAGCTGCGCCCGCTGACGCTGCGTGTCGCCGACCTTGGCGATACGATCGATCGTGCGCGGATCGGCGCCTATGTTCATGAGCATCGCGAAGCGACGCCGTTCCATCTGCCCGCATGGAGCGCGGCGGTCGCGAAGGGGTGCGGGCAGCGTAGCCACTACCTGATCGCCGAGCGCGGCGAGCTGGGGATTGTCGGGGTCATGCCGCTGACCGAGCTGCATTCGCCGCTGTTCGGCCGGGTGCTGGCGTCCGCCGGGTTTGGCGTGGGCGGCGGGATTCTGGCCGATAAGCCGGTGGTGGCCGAGGCGCTGGCCGAGGCGTGCTGGGCGCTGGCGCAGCGGCTGAGCTGTTCCAGCGTCGAGGTGCGCGGCGGGCCGCGACCCGGTCCCGAATGGAGCGTGGACGACAGCCATTATCTCGGCTTTGTCCGCCCGCTGGCGGATGATGACGACACCGAATTGCTCGCCATTCCGCGCAAGCAGCGCGCCGAGGTGCGCAAGGCGCTCGACACCGAGCTGGACGTTTCGATCGGCCGCGATGCGGCAGATTTGGCCGCTCACTATGCCGTTTATGCCGAATCAGTGCGCAATCTGGGTACTCCCGTTTTTCCGCGTGCGCTGTTCACGGAAGTGTTGCAGGAATTTGGTAGCGCCGCCGATGTGCTGGTGGTGCGGCGTGGGGGTGTTCCGGTGTCCGCTGTGTTGAGTCTCTATTGGCGGCGGACGGTGTTTCCCTATTGGGGCGGCGGAACGGCGGAGGCACGTCGGCTGCGCGCCAATGACCGCATGTATTTCGAGTTGATGCGCCATGCGCGCGAACGCGGTTGCACCCGGTTCGATTTCGGTCGGTCTAAGGTCGGGACCGGGGCGGCGGCGTTCAAGAAGAATTGGGGGTTCGAGGCTCAGCCGCTGACCTATTATGATCGCGTGGCAGATGGCGCAGCGATCCGCGACGCCAATCCGCTCAATCCCAAATACCGGCTGCAGGTCGCAGTATGGAGCAAGCTGCCACTCGCCATCGCCAATCGCGTGGGCCCGTGGATTTCGCGGGGGCTTGGCTGATGGGCGACATATTGTTCCTGGCGCATCGCGTGCCGTTTCCGCCCGATCGCGGCGACAAGATCCGCGCGTTCAACATCATCCGCTATCTGAGCGAGCGCAAGCGTGTGCATCTGGTGGCGTTCGCCGACGACCCCGCCGATTTGAAGCGCAAGTCCGGCCTCGCCAAGCTGACCGGCAACCGCCAGATCGTGTGGCGCAGCAAGCCGCAGGCGCTGGCGGGCGTGCAGTCGCTGCTGTCGCACCGGCCCGTATCGCTGACCGCGTTCGACAATGCCGAGGTGCATCGTGCGGTCGATGCGATGCTGGCGCGGCATGCGATCGACACGATCTACGTCTTTTCCAGCCAGATGGCGCAATATGTGCCGCTACGTCCGCGACAGAAGGTCGTGATGGACTTTGTCGACATGGATTCGGCCAAGTTTGCGAGTTACGGCGAGACCAGTCGCGGCTTTACCGGGTGGATGATGCGGCGCGAGGCGCGGCTGCTGGCGGCGCACGAAAAGGCGATTGCCGCGCGCGCCGATGCCAGCCTGTTCGTGAGCGAGGACGAGGCGCGGCTGTTCCGCGAACGCACCGGGGCGGAGCGCGTCCACGCGGTCGGCAACGGCATCGACACAAGCGTGTTCGACCCCGGCGCGCAGTTCAAGCGCATCGACACGATGGGCGAGCTGATCGTGTTCACCGGGCAAATGGATTACCGCCCGAATATCGAGGGGGTGACCTGGTTCGTCGAGACGATCCTGCCGCATATCCGGCTGCGCCACCCCAATGCGCGCTTTGCGATTGTCGGGCGCAAGCCGACCGATGCGGTCAAAGCGCTGACCAAGCATCCGGGCGTGACGGTGACGGGCGAGGTTGCCGATGTCCGCCCCTGGCTGCACGCGGCCTCCGTGGTGGTTGCGCCACTCAAGCTGGCGCGTGGCATCCAGAACAAGGTGCTGGAGGCAATGGCGATG
>JBHYGP010000599.1:5659-8290 GCA_051858935.1 Sphingomonas sp. | reverse complement strand
CACGAACGTTTGGTCCTCGAACGGATGCGCCGCGCGGTGAGCAGCGGCGGGGTGGCGAGCCAGGCATTGCTGCTGCCCGAAGTGGTCGAGTTGGACGAACCGGCGTGCGACCGGCTGGAGGCGCGCGCGGGCGAGCTGGCGGAGTTCGGACTGGAGCTGGAGCGCTTTGGCCCGCGCGCGATGCTGGTCCGCGCGACCCCGGCGCTGCTGGGCAAGGGCGATGTGATCGGGCTGGTCACCGACATCGCCGACGAACTGGCGGCGTTCGACCAGGCGCTGAGCCTCAAGGAAAAGCTCGACCATGTCGCCGCGACGATGGCGTGCCACGGATCGGTGCGCGCGGGCCGGGTGCTGTCGGTCGCAGAGATGAACGCGCTGCTCCGCGAGATGGAGGTCACCCCGCACTCGGGCCAGTGCAACCACGGTCGCCCGACCTGGGTGAAGCTGGCGCATGGCGATATCGAGAAGCTGTTCGGGCGGAAGTGAGAACGCCTATGCACACCCGTTCCGGGTGAGTAATTTATTTGGTTCGTGTGGTTTTGGCAGATATGCAAGGCGCTGGCAGTCGCTGACAGCTTGGGGGGTAATTCGCTTGAAATCAGCTAAAATTGTGTTCGCGATGGCTACCCTTTTGGGTGTTGGTGGCGTGACCGTGGCGGCATCGGATATCTCCGCCTCCGCGACCACCGCGGGTCGGTCCGGCATGACCCAGTCCGGTCTGCGCGTATGCGGCGGCCCTGGCTCCCGCCCGTCCCGCGCACCGAGCGCATGGCTCAAGATTTTGAAGTCCAAACCGACCAGAGCCAATTGGTATGGCGCGCTCTCCGATTTCACCTGTCATCCGACAAAATCCGCTTTTATCAATTTGAATGGCTATCGGTTGCTGGACGAGATGGGCGTTCCCCTGCGGAGCGGCCAATATATAAACTATGCAGATTATGCCGCTCGATCTGGACGTTTTCTCGAAGCGTTGAACATTCTCGATAGGGGCATGACGAACGGGACAATCACTCGCGCCGATGTAGAAGCGTCTGAGCTTCGCCAGCGCGTGGCCCGTGAGTGGGACCGAGAACGAAAATACTTGACCGCGAGCGAGCTGGAAAAGAGTCGCGCGTCGAAGTCGTGGGGCGTGCTTGTCGTCGCAGGAGACTATTATCTCGCTCGCGGAGAGCCAGCAAAGGCGCTCGAATTTTTCAATCTGGCTTCGAAAATTGGGAACGCCGCCCGAGCGGACGATCTTCACCTGTCGACCGGTATCGCGCTGGTGCGGCTTGGTCGCAAGGCGGAAGCGATCAAACAGTTTGGTCGGGTGAAAAAGGACACGCCGATACGGGATGTCGCCGACTACTGGGCGGCATTCGCCAAAACAGGCATAAGGTAGCGCCTTCTTTGGAGAAGAAGGTCGTCAGACCGTTACCGATGCAACCTTCCCCGCCACTACGCATTGTTAACCCTGAACGACGCTTCAGGTGAACATGCGATGGGTAAGTTGATATCGGTGGCCTTGGCCGCAATTCCGCTGGTTGCGGTGCTGGGCGCGATGGTCGTCGCGCCGTAACCCACAGGTTTCGCCCCCAACCTAAAAAAAGCGGCCCCCCGCACTTCGCGTCGGGGCGCCCTTCTCTTTGTCTGTATTCCCCTCCCGCTTGCGGGAGGGGCTAGGGGAGGGCCTGTCCTTCGGGAGTGTGGCCTGATTTGACAGGCCCTCCCCCGACCCCTCCCGCAAGCGGGAGGGGAGAGGCTGGCACCCCTCCCGCTTGCGGGAGGGGAGAGAGTGATCAGCCCTCGGCCTGCTCCTCGGTCGCCTCGGTGGCGATCTCGCCGGGTTCGGCGTTGGGGTCGTAATCCTCGGTGAATCCGGCTTCGTCCTTTTCGAACATCGCCTCCATCACGTTGACGCCCTGTGCCTGCATCTCGGCCTCTTCAGGCGAGCGGGCGACGTTGACCTTGACGGTCACCGCGACCTCGGCGTGCAGCGCGACGCGCACTTCGTACAGGCCGATCGCCTTGATCGGCTTGTCGAGGACGACCTGCGCCTTGGTGACCTTGTGGCCATCGGCGTTGAGCGATTCGATGATGTCGCGCACCGCGACCGAGCCGTAGAGCTGGCCGGTGTTCGACGCCTGGCGGATCAGGGTGACCGAAACGCCTTCAAGCGTCTTCGATTCCTTCTCGGCCTCGGTGCGCTTGGCGGCGTTCTCGGCCACGATGCGCTCGCGGTTCGCCTCGAACACCTTGCGGTTGGCTTCGTTGGCGCGCAGCGCCTTCTTGTTCGGGAGCAGGTAGTTACGGGCGAACCCGTCCTTCACCGTCACCACGTCGCCGATATGGCCGAGCTTCTCGACCCGCTCGAGCAGAATGATTTGCATGGGTCCGCTCCTTACTTAACGATGAAGGGCAGCAGGCCCAGATGGCGTGCACGCTTGATGGCGATGGCCAGCTCGCGCTGCTTCTTCGCGCTCACCGAAGTGATGCGCGAGGGGACGATCTTGCCACGCTCGGAGACGAAGCCCTGCAGCAGGCGGACGTCCTTATAGTCGATCCGGGGCGCATCCTTCGCGGAGAAGGGGCAGCTCTTGCGGCGGCGGAAAAAGGGTCGTGCCATGTCTTATTCTCCCCGGCCTTCGTCAC
>JBHYGP010000599.1:0-5649 GCA_051858935.1 Sphingomonas sp. | reverse complement strand
CACCGTCGCGGTCGCGACGGCCGCGGCGCTCGCGGTCACCCTTGCGCATCATCACGGTCGGACCTTCTTCAAGCGCGTCCACGCGGACGGTCATGTAGCGGATCACGTCTTCGTTGATCTGCGTCTGGCGCTCCAGCTCGGCGACGACACCGGCGGGGGCGTCGATCTCGAGCATCACATAATGCGCCTTGCGGTTCTTCGCGATTTTGTAGGCGAGGCTGCGAAGACCCCAGGTCTCGGTCTTGACGACCTTGCCCTGATTATCTTCGACGATTTTGGTGGCGTTTTCCGCCAGTGCGTCCACTTGCGCCTGTGCCAGATCCTGGCGCGCAAGGAACACATGCTCGTACAGAGCCATGCATTGTTCTCACTGTTGGCCGATCGCTGACGCCGCCCCATGCGGTCGCCCCTCCGGCTGTCGTTCCAAAATACGAAAAGCGGCAAGCCGAAGCTGCCGCTCAACGATGCGCCCTTACGCGCGCTTTTGGGAAAAGGCAAGCGGCGAGGTGGTGAACACCCTGCCGCCCGGAGGAAGCCTTTTTAGCGGATCATGTTGCCGAAGATGGCGCCGATAATGCCGCTCGCGATGGCGACCATCACGATGTCATTGCCCGACTGGACATACTGATAACCGCGCGGCGGAGCCTTCAGGTTGCCGCGATACTGGCGGTTATACTGGCGATAGTCGATCTGGCGGTAATTCCGGGCCTGACGGTGGTCGAACCGCTGGCCGCGCTGCCAGGTGCGATAGCGCTGCGGGGTCGCCTTCTTGATTGCGCGCTGCTTGACCACGACCTTACCGTTGGGCTTGTGCTTCACGACCGTGCGGGTCTGCTGCGCCGGGGCGGCAGCGGCGGGCGCTGCGGCGAGGATCGGGCTGACCGCGACCGATGCGGCGACGGCGGCGAGAACAAATTTCTTCATCTTCAGTCTCCTGCGTTCGAGCCCGGTATCGGGCGACGAGATCAATCTGGGGGCCGCGTGTCGCAGGGGTTTCGCGGCAAATGCGCAAAATGGTCGCCGTGTGTCGCAACCCGTTCAGCTTCGTTCATCTTGCGGGATCGGCGCGGCGCGCATAGGGCGACCGCCTGATTTCGAGAGGAGCCTTGAACATGCGTGCCTTCATCTTTCCGGGGCAGGGGAGCCAGTCGGTCGGCATGGGCCTGGCGCTCGCCCAAGCGAGCGCGGTGGCGCGCGAGGTGTTTCAGGAAGTGGACGACGCGCTCGGCCAAAAGCTGTTCGCGCTGATGACCGAGGGGCCGGAGAGCGACCTGTTGCTGACCGAGAATGCTCAGCCGGCGATCATGGCGCATGCCATCGCGGTGCTGCGCGTGCTGGAGAAGGAAGGCGGGCTGCGGCTCGCCGACAAGGCGGATTTCGTCGCGGGGCATTCGCTGGGTGAGTATACCGCGCTGTGCGCCGCTGGAGCGCTGGATCTGTCGACCACGGCGAAGCTGCTCAAGCTGCGTGGGCAGGCGATGCAGGCAGCCGTGCCGGTCGGCGAGGGCGCCATGGCGGCCCTGCTGGGGGCCGATCTGGTCAAGGCGCAGGCGATTGCCGATGCTGCGGCCGACGGCGAGGTGTGCACCGTCGCCAACGACAACGACCCCTCACAGGTGGTTATCTCCGGCGCTAAGGGCGCGATCGACCGTGCGGTGGCCATCGCCAAGGATCATGGCGCCAAGCGCGCGGTGCTGTTGCCCGTATCCGCCCCGTTCCACTGCCCGATGATGCAGCCCGCCGCCGACGCGATGGCCAAGGCGCTCGCCGACGTGGCGATCCGTGCGCCGCTCGTGCCGGTCTACGCCAATGTCACCGCTGCGCCGGTGAGCGACCCCGACACGATCCGCGGCCTGCTCGTCGATCAGGTGACTGGCATGGTGCGCTGGCGCGAGTCGGTGTCGGCGATGTTCGACGTGGGGGTGACCGATTTTGTCGAGTTGGGCGGCAAGGTGCTGGGCGCGATGGTCAAGCGCATCGCTCCCGATGCGGGCGTGACCAGCGTGGTGACGATGGACGACATTGAGGCGCTCGAGAAGACGCTCTGAGGAGAATGAACATGTTCGACCTTACAGGCATGACCGCGCTGGTGACTGGCGCTTCGGGTGGGATCGGGTCTGCGATCGCCAAGGCACTCGCCGCCCAGGGCGCGCGGCTGGCGGTTTCGGGGTCCAATGCCGAGAAGCTGGAGGCGTTTCGCGCCGAGTTGGGCGGGGATCATGTTGCGCTGGCGTGCAACCTGTCCGACGCGGCAGCGGTGGACGCGCTGGTGCCGTCCGCCGTTGAGGCGCTCGGCAAGCTCGATATCCTTGTCAACAATGCCGGCGTGACGCGCGACAACCTCGCGATGCGGATGAAGGATGAGGAGTGGGACACCGTCATCCGCGTCAACCTTGAGGCAGCGTTCCGCCTGATGCGCGCCGCCGCCAAGCCGATGATGAAGGCGCGGTTCGGCCGGATGATCTCGATCACCTCGGTCGTCGGCGCGACCGGCAATCCGGGGCAGGCGAACTATGCCGCGTCGAAGGCGGGGCTGGTCGGCATGTCCAAGGCGTTGGCGCAGGAACTGGCGAGCCGCAACATCACCGTGAACTGCGTCGCCCCGGGCTTCATCCGATCGGCGATGACCGATGTGCTGCCCGAAGCGCAGAAAACCGCATTGCTGACCAAGATTCCCGCGGGCGATCTGGGCAGCGGCGAGGACATCGGCGCGGCGGTGGTCTATCTGGCGTCGAAGGAAGCAGGTTACATCACCGGCCAGACGCTGCACGTGAACGGCGGAATGGCGATGCTCTGAGGGAGGCATTCGATGCTCTTCGCAATGGCGCTGGGCGCGGCGCTCACCTGTCCGCTGGATGCGCTCCCGGCGCAGGCGCGTGAGGCGCTCGCCGTCTCGTCACGTGCCGCCGCAGATGGCGAATCACCGCGTGTGCCGGTGGAACTGCGGGCCGAAGTTACGAAGGCGGTTGAGGCGTGCGCGGTACAGCATGGCTGGAATGCCGACCAGAAATGGGAAGCCACCGGCTATGCCATGAACAGCATCCTTCGCGATGAACTGGCCAAGATTGCGGATTCGCGCGGCGTAGACCCTGCGAAAGTTGAGATGGCGGTGCGCGGCATGGCGGCGGCGAAACGTTCGCCTCTGGAGGCATCGAAGCCGGAGGTCATCGACGCTGTGCGTAGCGCAATTGCCGCACAGGGCGTCGATCTTGGCGCTGCGCCGCGTTCCGGCGTTGCGCTTGCGCTGGCGCGCGCGTGGATGTGGCTGCTGTTCCTGAGCGAAGAGTCGTGAGCGGAAGGCGGTGAGCCCTCTTGCGCACGCCCAATCGGCGTTCTAGGTGCGTTCAGGATTTACAGTTTCAACGACCCAATCAAGAAGGAACAGGGCATGAGCGAGACCGCCGATCGCGTGAAGAAGATCGTCGTCGAGCACCTTGGCGTCGAAGCCGAGAAGGTGACCGAGGATGCGAGCTTCATCGACGACCTGGGCGCGGACAGCCTCGACATCGTCGAGCTGGTGATGGCGTTCGAAGAGGAATTCGGCGTCGAAATCCCCGATGACGCCGCCGAGAAGATCACGACCGTGAAGGACGCGATCACCTATATCGACGAAAATCAGGGCTAAGCGACGCTATCGCATGGCCGCCAGCTCAGGCAGGATTTGGGCGGGCAGGATTTGACGAACGGCTTCCGGTCCCGGAAAGGGGTGGGGAGCCGTTTCGTTTTTGAAGCAAGTTTGTTGTCGCATCGTCGGTAGCGCGATGCTCGATTACGGAGACTGATTATGCGGCGCGTCGTCGTGACTGGCCTTGGCCTCGTGACCCCATTGGGTGCGGATGTCGAAACCGCGTGGAAGAACATCCTCGCCGCCAAATCGGGCGCGGGGACGATCACCCGGTTCGATGCGACCGACTATCACAGCAACTATGCCTGTGAAGTGAAGCCCGCGGATCACGAATATGGCTTCGATCCGGGCAAGCGGGTGGATCACAAGATCCAGCGCCAGGTCGATCCGTTCATCATCTATGGCATCGACGCCGCCGGACAGGCGATCGAGGATGCCGGCCTGCTCGATATGACCGAGGAAGAGCGGTATCGCGCCGGCTGTTCGATCGGGTCGGGCATCGGCGGCCTTCCGGGAATCGAAAGCGAATCGCTGGTGCTCGCCGAAAAAGGGCCGAAGCGTGTGTCGCCGCACTTCGTCCATGGCCGCCTGATCAACCTGATCTCGGGTCAGGTGTCGATCAAGTACGGGCTGATGGGGCCGAACCATGCGGTGGTCACCGCCTGTTCGACTGGCGCGCACTCGATCGGCGACGCCGCGCGGATGATCGCGATGGACGATGCCGATGTGATGCTCGCGGGTGGCGCGGAAAGCACGATCTGCCCGATCGGCATCGCCGGATTCGGTCAGGCGCGTGCGCTGTCGACCGGCTTCCGCGACGAGCCGTGGCGGGCGAGCCGTCCCTGGGACCAGGGACGCGACGGCTTTGTGATGGGCGAGGGCGCGGGTGTCGTCGTGCTTGAGGAATATGAGCGGGCCAAGGCGCGCGGCGCGAAGATCTACGCCGAAGTGCTGGGCTATGGCCTGTCGGGCGACGCCTATCACGTCACCGCGCCGCATCCCGAAGGATCGGGTGCGTTCCGGTCGATGCAGATGGCGATGAAGAAGTCGGGCCTGTCGCTGTCGGACATCGATTATATCAACGCGCACGGCACCTCGACCCCGCTGGGCGACGAGCTGGAGCTGGGCGCGGTGCGTCGCCTGTTCGGCGATGCGATCGGCGATCTGTCGATGAGCTCGACCAAGTCGGCGATCGGCCATTTGCTGGGCGGCGCGGGCGCGGTGGAGAGCATCTTCTGCATCCTCGCGATGCGCGACGGCATCGTGCCGCCGACGCTGAACCTGGACGACCCCAGCGAGAATTGCGCGGGCGTCGATCTGGTCCCGCACAAGGCCAAGGAGCGGAAGGTGAAGGCGGTGCTGAACAACTCGTTCGGCTTTGGCGGGACCAATGCGTCGCTGGTGATGAAGGCGGTTTGAACGTCCGGGTTCCCCTCCCGCTTGCGGGAGGGGCCAGGGGAGGGCATGTCCTCCTCGACCTCGCCTGAGACAGGCCCTCCCCCGACCCCTCCCGCAAGCGGGAGGGGAGAGTTTCAGGAACGGAGATTGGCGTTGCGCAAGTTCGGCTGTTTCGGCGTCCTCCTGATCCTCGCGCTCGTCGGCGCGGCCTTTTGGGCGGCGCAGCTTTGGGGTGGCCCCGGTCCGGGCGCGCGCAACTCTACGCTGATGGTGGCTCAGGGATCGACCCTGACCACTGCCGCGCGCGAGCTGGAGAAACAGGGGGCGATCCGCGACGCCGACCTGTTCCTGTGGATGGCGCGGGTATTCGGTGACGACACGCCGATCCAGGCGGGCGAATATCGCGTGCCGGCGAAGATCAGTCAGTCGGACCTGCTCAAGATGCTGCAGGGCGGTCGCACGCTCCAGCGCTTCGTGATGATCCCGGAGGGCATGCCGTCGATCCTGGTGCATGAGCGGCTGATGGCGGCCGAGCAGTTGCAGGGCGAGGTCGCGGTGCCGGTCGAGGGGACGGTGCTGCCCGACAGATATGCCTATAATCGCGGCGACACGCGGCAGAAGGTGCT
>JBHYGP010000598.1:0-8307 GCA_051858935.1 Sphingomonas sp. | reverse complement strand
CGCTTCTTGCGATGCCAATGAGAGTCCCTGGAGCGCGCAGACGCGCGCCCCTCCCCCAGGCCCTCCCGTTCCGGGAGGGGAGCGACATCCTCAGAGACGCGGCAGCGTAACCCCGCGCTGGCCCATATATTTCCCCGCGCGGTCGGCATAGCTGGTTTCGCACGGCCCGTTCCCCTTGAGGAACAGGAACTGGCACGCGCCCTCGTTCGCATAGATTTTCGCGGGCAGCGGCGTGGTGTTCGAAAACTCCAGCGTGACATGCCCCTCCCATTCGGGCTCGAGCGGCGTCACATTCACGATGATCCCGCACCGCGCATAGGTCGATTTGCCAAGGCAGATCACCAGCACGTCGCGCGGAACCCGGAAATACTCCACCGTCCGCGCCAGCGCGAAGCTGTTGGGCGGGATGATGCAGACATCGGTCTGGCGATCGACGAAGCTGGTCGACGAAAAATCCTTCGGGTCGACCACAGCGCTGTCGATATTAGTGAAGATCTTGAACTCGTCCGCCACCCGCGCGTCATAGCCATAGGAGGACAGGCCATAGGAGATACACCCCTCCCGCCGCTGCGCCTCGACAAACGGCTCGATCATGCCGTGTTGCGTGGCCTGTTCGCGAATCCAGATGTCGGAGAGAATGCTCATCAATGTTCCCTAGCCAGTCGCGACCATCTTTCGCGTGCCGCTCTTCAAAGCGCAAGCGCCGCCGCCACGGCTGCGCCTTAACCCCATGTTGAATTTTGACGAACCATGCTGGTGCAATGGAGATGCGGCCCATTTATCCAGGGACTGACGCTAGTGCCGAGCAAGTGCTCGCATTGGCGGAGGAGTATCGCTCAGCCGCTCATCACCTCCTGCTGCACCGTGGCGAGCGTGGCAATCCTGCGACATGGGCGCCGGCACGGCTTCTTGCGCTTCAGGCGATCGAACTTCAGCTCAACGGACTGCTGCTATATCGTGGTATTGAACCTGGCGCCATTCGTGCCCTTCAACACGACCTCGCGCGCAGGTGCGCGCTCGCTTCTACCTTCGGCATCGTGCTTCGAAAACGAACCGCGGATCATTTGCGCGCGCTTCATGATGGACGCGAGTATCTCACGACGCGCTATGCGCCGGAACGCGCTGCGTCCTGGAGCCGGATCAACCGCCTGATGGCAACGCTTGACGAGGTCTCGTCCAAGGTCGCGAAGTTGACAGGCTTGCCCGTCAACAAGCCAACTTAACCGATCCCTAGATCCCCCGGCCCAAAGGCGTGCGGCAACAGCTCGCTCAGCCGGTGCGTCTCATACGCCTCGCCCTCCGCACCCGCGCAGTACACCGCAAGATCGCGCCCGCCCATTTGCGCGGCTTCGTTGAGCACCTGACGGCACCGCCCGCACGGACGGATCGGGTCGCTGCCCCGCGCCACGCCATGGGTCATCATCCCGCCGATGATCCCCACCGCAACCACCTCGCGCAGCCGCCCTTCGGCATTCGCGCGCGCAGTCGCGACGGTCTCGGCGCAGAGCGACAGGCCGTAGCTCGCATTCTCGAAATTGCACCCCGTGACGATGCTGCCATCGGTCATCAGCAATGCCGCGCCGACCGCGAAGTTCGAATAGGGCGCATGCGCGTTGCGCGCAGCCTCACGCGCGGCGGTGATCAGGCGGGGGGCTTCGGCTTCACTCATGGGGCGATCACATTCCAGTTCACGGGGCGCTCGGCCCCCTCGATACGGCGGATGGTGCTGGCCTGCCACAGCCGCCACGGGCGGGCGGAATAGGCGGGCGGAAAGAACATGCCGGTGCTCCACAGCGGCCGGTCAATCGCCGCGCTGACCTGATATTGTTCCTCGAACTCGGGGCTGATGCGCAGGATCACCGGCTTGCCGCTATGCGTCTCGATCGTCGCGGCGAGCTTGCGCAGCTCAAGCAGCAGCACATCGCGCTCGGGCCGGGCGGGGCAATCGTCCCGGAACGCCAGGTCGATCGCGACCGGCAGCGCATCGGCATCGCGCGGGACGGTCGCGGTGAAGTTCCCCGCCTGATCGCTCGCCAGCTGGCACAGCGAATAGGCATGGAGCGCGCCGCGCTTGATACCCGCCTCGTAAATCCCCGCCCAATTCTCCGCGAACAGCGCGTCGCGGACATCGGAACCAACCGTCGCACGGGCATAGACGAAATCGAGGTCGCTGCCCCGCGCGGTAAACCAGTCGATCTTCCCCGCCTCGTCCGACACGTCGATGCCTTGCTGTGCATAATCGCCGCGCGCCGGCGCCCAGGCGATCGCCCACATCCACCCGCACACGCCGACCAGTGCCAGCGCGAGGATGATCCCGGCCCAGATGCGCACCATCCTCATGCCTTGATGTGCAGCACACAGATCAGCGTGAACAAACGCCGCGCGGTGGGGTGGTCGACCGCGATCTTGCCGTCCAGCCGCTCCATCAACAGCCGCGCGGCATCGTCATGGATACCGCGCCGCGCCATGTCGATCGTCTCGATCTGCGTCGGGGTCGCGCTGCGGATCGCCTGGAAATAGCTGTCGCAGATCGCGAAATAGTCGCGGATCGGGCGCCGGAACGCGGCGAGGCTGAGGATCAGCGTCTCCAGCGCGCTGTCATCCTCGCGCTTGATGTCGAGCTGCAGCCGCCCCTCGGGTACCGACAGCGCAATGCGATACGGCCCGGCATAACCATCGGAATAAGCCCGCTGCGGCGCGAAGCTGTTCTCCTCGATCAAATCGAAGATCGCGATGCGGCGCTCCTGCTCGATATCCGCCGAGCGCCACAATATGGTGCGCTCGTCCAGCGTGACATCGATGATCCGGGGATCGGCCATGCGCCGCATCTAGGGGGCAGGGTGGGCGCTCGTCCACAGAATTGAAGGTAATCCACAGTTGAGATGCGGACTCTGGAATGGGAAAGGGGACGGATGGCCACGATCGCAACCCTGACTCCCGCCCCGGCGGATGCCGCCCCGCGCCTGCCCCAGAATGCGGAGGCGGAGGCCGCGTTGCTCGGCGCGATGATGATCGACAATCGCCTTGCCGACGACATTGTCGAAGTGCTGCAGGACCAGCATTTCTTCGAGCCCGTGCACGGTCGCATCTTCAAGGCGATCAAGACGCTGCGCAAACAGGACATGCTCGCGACCCCGGTGACGTTGAAGCCCCTGTTCGAGAAGGACGAAGGGATGGCCCAGCTGGGCGGCCCCGCCTATCTTGCGCAGCTCACCGGGTCGGGCGCGGGGCTGATTGGCGCGCGGCAATTCGCGCGCCAGATCTACGACCTCGCCTTGCTGCGTGAATTGGTCACGGTCGGCCGGACGATGGTCGAAAAGGCGCTCGACACCAGCGAGGACGTCAATCCGCGCGAACAGATCGACCGCGCTGAAGAGGCATTGTTCAAGGTCGCGGCGGACGGCGGCACCGCCAACACGGTCAAATCGTTCAACGAAGCGACCAAGGTGGCGCTGGAAAATGCCAAGCGCGCGCAAAGCGCGGGCGGCGGCGTCGCGGGCGTCACCACCGGCTTCGATTCGGTCAATGGCCGGATCGGCGGTCTGCACCACAGCGATCTCATCATCCTTGCCGGCCGTCCCGGCATGGGCAAGACCTCGCTCGCCACCAACATCGCCTACAACGCCGCGCGCCGCCTGATGGACGATATCCGCCTCGGCATCAGCGCCAAGGAATCGATCGGCGCCAAGGTCGCGTTCTTCAGCCTCGAAATGTCGGCGGACCAGCTCGCGCTGCGCATCCTGTCCGAACAGTCCAAGATTCCGTCCGAATCGCTGCGCATGGGCAATATCAGCAAGGCCGAGTTCGGCCAGCTGGCGCAGGCGGCGGCGGACCTTGAGCAACTCCCGCTCTATATCGACGACACCGCCGGCCTGACGATCAGCGCGCTGCACAGCCGCGTGCGCCGGCTCCAGTCCAAGCATGACGGCGAACTCGGCCTCGTCATCATCGACTATCTCCAGCTGCTGACCGGCAGCGGCAACAACCGCGACGGCAACCGTGTGCAGGAAATCTCCGAAATCAGCCGCGGCCTCAAGACGCTGGCGAAGGACATCAACGTCCCCGTGATCGCGCTGTCCCAGCTGAGCCGCGCGGTCGAAAGCCGCGAGGACAAGCGCCCGATGCTGTCGGATCTGCGCGAATCGGGCTCGATCGAGCAGGACGCCGACATGGTGTGGTTCGTGTTCCGCGAGGATTATTACGTCGCCGCGCGCGAACCCAAGCGCCCGCGCGAAGGCGATGATCCCAAGACGTTCGAGGATCACGCAAAATGGGCGCTCGACATGGAGCGCGTCTATGGCCTCGCCGAACTGATCATCGCCAAACAGCGCCACGGCGCAACCGGCAAGACGCTGCTCAAGTTCGAGCCGAGCTACACCAAGTTCACCGACTATGCCGGCGACATGGTGGCCGAGCCTTACGAGTAAAGCCCGGCCGCTAGGCGACTAAAACCGCCGGTGCCGCGCACCATCGATCGTGTCGCAATCGCCGCGGAAGCGATAACTCGACAGACCCTGGATATTGATCCGCCCGCTGCGGCGATCAATCGTCACGCGCGGTTTGTTGAGGCCGTTGAGGCGATAGGTCGCGCGGATCTGCCCGCGATCGGTATAAACATCATTGAGGTCCCACCACCCGTCGCGATTGGTGCCGCCCGAATGGATCGGCGGGATCAGCGAGCGGGGCAGGCGGATGCGCCCGCCGCCATCCCATAGCTGGATCATCACTGACGCATCGAACTGCTGCCGGGTCAGCTCGGTGCGGTTGCCGAAGTCGTATCGGCCGCTGTCCCAGTTCCACTGCCAGCCCCAGCGATTGGCGAGCGCGGGCTTCTGCCCCTCGCCGAAACAGACCAGGCCGAGCGAGATCGGACGGCCGCCCGGCCAGCCGCCGGGGCCGCCTGCACCGGGGCGATCCGGGCGTCCGGGGCGGTCGTCGTCCCAGCCGGGGCGGTCAGGACGGTCAGGACGATCGGGCCGGCCACCGTCGGCTTGCTGGCGACAGTCCGGCGCGGGCGCGGTGACGATCGAATCATAGCGGCCATTGACCGTGGCGATCGACACGCAGAGGCGACGATCCGCGTTCCACCAATAGGTCCATTTCCGGTCCGAGCCGGTCTGGGTGCGCACAGAGACATAGCCGCGCCGCTGCAACTCCCCTTCGGCCTGTCCGGCGCGCGCGCCGACCATGTCGCGCAGGTCATAGGGGGTATTCTGCGCATGGGCCGCGCCGATCAGCCCGGTCGTGACCAGGGCGGCGGCGGCAAGGGGGACGGTACGGCGCATCGATAGTCTCCTGAAATTGGGGGGACGCATGCTCGGCCTTGTCGAGTCGCGCCGTTCGGGCGCATGTTCAGGCTAACGGTGTCATCTTGGGTAGGAAAGTGCGTCGGCGATGAATTTCATGGGCCTGCTCAAGTCGCTGGACGAGCTTCTTTACGAGGTGATGTCATGGCTGATCTTCTACCCCATGACGCTGTGGCGCGTGCTGCGGCGGCCGCTGGTGATGATGGATTATTCCGACCGCGAGCTGCACCAGAGCGCCGCCGAGCAATATACCGACACGTTGCGCCCGCCGCTGTTCCTGCTGCTCTCGCTGCTGCTGTCGCACGCGCTGGAGCTCGCGTTCATCGGAACGAGCAGCGTGTTGCGCGACAATCGCGGGCTCGCCGCGCTGGTCCATGACGATACCAGCCTGGTGCTGCTGCGGCTGGTGATCTTCAGCGTCTTTCCGCTGATGTTCGCGGTGCGGCTGATGCGCGCCCAGCGCAAGCGGATCACGCGCGACTCGTTGCGCCAGCCCTTCTACGCCCAATGCTATGCGGCCGGTGCCTTTGCGCTCACCTTCGGTATCGGCGGGCTGTTGATCACCACCCATCACTGGGGGTGGAGTCGGGCGGCGGGGCTGGCCGTGATGCTCGGCGCGCTGCTGGTTTACGGCCTGGTGCAGGCCCGCTGGTTCGCGACGCATCTCAAGCGCAGCTTCGCCGCCGGGTTCGGTCAGGCATCGATCGCTATGGCCGAGAGCTTGGTGCTGCTCGCGCTGGTTTTGCCGCTGTTCGCCTGAACGCTCAGAAGACGGGCAGATCCGGGTCGCCGTCCTCGACCGGCGTGTGGATGCCGCATTCGGTTTTTTCCCAGCCGACCCAGCGGCCCGAACGCGGGTCTTCGCCGGGCTTCACCTTGCTGGTGCACGGCGCGCAGCCGATCGACAGGTATCCCTGCGCCTCCAGCGGGTGGCGGGGCAGGTCGTGTGTCGCGAAATAGGCCTCGATATCCGCCTTGGTCCAGTCGGCGAGCGGGTTGACCTTGAGCTTGCCCGCCGCATCCACCTCAAACCGGGGAAGGGCGTTGCGGGTGCTCGCCTGAAACGCCTTGCGCCCGGTGATGCTCGCGTCGAACCCGGCCATCGCCGCGTCGAGCGGGATCACCTTGCGGATTTCGCAGCAGCCATCGGGGTCGTAGGACCAGCGCAGCCCGCTCTCGTCCTTCTTCGCCAGCACTGCCGCATCGGGCGTGAGGTTGCGAAGGCCGGTGAGGCCCAGCCGTTCGACGAGCGTGTCGCGATAGGCGAGCGTCTCTGGGAAATGCTTGCCGGTCTCAAGGAACAGCACCGGGATCGCCGGATCGACCGACGCCACCAGATGCAGCAGCACCGCCGACTCCGCCCCGAAGGACGAGACCAAGGCGACATCGCCGACCATCGATTCGGCCAGCACCGTGCGCAGCATCTCCTGCGTCGACACGCCGCGGAACAGATTGTTCAGCCGCAGTGCGTCGCGCTCGGTGAATGCAGGTCCGGTGTCGATCCGGTCGATCTTGCGCACAACGCTAGCCATGCCGCCGTTTCCAGACCGGGACCGCCCCGTCCGCCGCACTCTGATACACCGCGTCATAGCGGGCGAGGCTCGCGGCGAGCACCGCTTCGTCCACCGGCGCTTCGGGCGCGAAGCTGTCGAAGCCGCAGCGGCGCATCAGCGGGATCTGGTCGACCAGTACATCGCCCTGCGCCCGCAGTTCGCCGGTGTAACCCGCCTCGCGCAGGATGCGGCCAGCCGAATAGCCGCGTCCGTCGCGGAACTTGGGAAAGCTCACCTCGACCAGCGAGATCCGGTCGAGATGCGGGATCAGCGCGCGCGCATCGTCGCTCGATTCGAGGCGGACAGCGGTGGCGTTGCTTTGGCCGAGAAACGCGTCGAGCGTCACCGCGGGCTCGTCATGAGCATCGTCAGTGCGGAAGCGGATCACAGGTTCCCCTCCCGCTTGCGGGAGGGGCTAGGGGAGGGCATGTCCGCAAGCGACGCACTCTCCACGACAGGCCCTCCCCCGACCCCTCCCGCAAGCGGGAGGGGAGCGAAGAAGGCGAGCGTCGGAGCCAGTTTACCCATAAATCGCCTCCTTGAACGGGGCCATGCCGATGCGGCGATAGGTGTCGAGGAAGCGTTCGCCCTCGGCGCGCTCGCGCAGATAGACGTCCGTCGCGCGTTCGACCGCGTCGACGATGCCGTCCTCGCTGAACCCCGGCCCGGTGATCTGGCCGAGCGAGACATCCTCCGCGCCCGATCCGCCGAGCGAGAGCTGGTAATTCTCCACGCCCTTCCGGTCGACGCCCAGGATGCCGATATGCCCGGCATGGTGGTGGCCGCAGGCGTTGATGCAGCCGCTGATCTTGAGCTTCAATTCGCCCAATTCGCGCTGGCGCCCGAGGTCGGAAAAGCGCGTCGCGATCTTCTGCGCCACCGGGATCGAGCGGGCGTTGGCAAGGCTGCAATAATCGAGGCCGGGGCAGGCAATGATGTCGCTGATCAGGTCGAGATTGGCGTCGGCGAGTTCGGCTTCGACCAAAGCCTGCCACACCGCATACAGGTCCGCCTTGCGCACATGCGGCAGGACGATGTTCTGCGCATGCGTCACGCGCAGCTCGTCGGCGAGGTCCGCCATCGCGTCGATCTGCGCCGATGTCGCGTCGCCGGGGATGCCGCCGACCGGCTTCAGGCTGATGTTGACGATGGCATAGCCGGGGGTCTTGTGCGCGGCGACATTCTGGTCGAGCCACACCGCGAAATCGGGGTCGCTGCGGTCGAGATCGTCGCTGAGACCGGTCTCGAACGCCGGATCGGCGAAGTGCGCAGCGATGCGGTCGAACTCCGCGCGCGGCGGGTCGATGCCGAGCTTCTTGACCGCGACAAACTCATCCTCGACCTGCGCGCGATAGCTGTCGGCGCCGATCTCATGGACCAGGATCTTGATCCGCGCCTTGTACATATTGTCGCGGCGGCCATAGCGATTGTACACGCGCAGGCACGCC
>JBHYGP010000597.1:8390-20195 GCA_051858935.1 Sphingomonas sp. | reverse complement strand
GGTCGAGTCGGACCGCACGCCGATATCCGCGCCCCAGCCGAGCGTCGAGAGCACCGGCGCTTTGGTGAATACCTCTGCGTCCGGGCCGATCGCGACTTCGAGATATTGCGACCACATGCCGGCTTCGATCAGCGCGACCTTGAGCCGCGCCGCCTCGTCGCTGCCGGGAACCACGGTGCGGATGCCGCCGCCGATGCGGTCCTCCAGCTCGCTGCGGATTGCTGCGGCCTTGGCCGCGTCGCCGCGCGCGCGTTCTTCGATCACGCGCTCGATCGCGGAAACGGCGAAGGTCACGCCACACGCCTTCACGCATTGCAGGTCGATCGGCGAGAGCAGTTCGAAGGCGCCGCCGCCGACGGTCAGGTCGCTGACAGCGCACAGGTCGCGCCCGGCGGCCTGCGCCGGATCGGGCAGGTCGAACAGGTCAGCGGTGGTCGGCGCGGATGCCGACACGTCGATCACGCGCCCGCCGCGCAGCAGGATCGGTACCGGACCATCGGCGCACTGCACGCGGCCGGCCAGGGTTGCGGTCGCATGGTCGGCGGGCAGGGCGGAAAGGTCGAATGGAATCGGCACGAGTGGCTCCTGTCGGATGCGGTCAGACTTTGACGAGGCGAATGGCGATCCATGGGGTGCCGGGCAGCGCGATTTCGGGGCGGGCCGGGTCGTGGACGTCATATTGGTTGAGCTGCTGCATGTGGAACACGCCCGGCACCGGGGTGACGGTCATGTTCCACGTATCGATGATGTCGATGCGGAAGCTGTGCTTGGGGTCCTTGTCGCGGCCGGGCAGCGTCACGCGCCACGATGTCGGCTGCGCCGATCCGAAATATTTGAGGTAATATTCGTGCGGCACGCCGCCGATATGATAGTCCCACCAATGCTCGATCGGATCGATGCCGGGGGCTGGCCCTTCCTCCATGATCCGGCGCAGGAAGGCGAGGCGGGGGGCGCTGTTGCCCTTGAGCACGCCGCCTTGGCCGAGCCAGCTGAAATCGGGATTCCGGTCGGGCGCGAAGGTTTCGCTATGGCCCACATAGGTGCCGCCGATCAGCCCCCACCAAAAGCGTTCAACCATCTGCTGCCCGGTCAGATTGGCCCAGCGCTGATCGGAATCGCCTTCATAGACGACCTCGTCGAACACCACAGGCTTGAGCGCGAACTCGCGGTGCTGGGCGGCGCGGATGTCGTCCATTACGGCGGGTCCGTTCTGGACGCTGGCATGGGTGATCCATGGCTTGCGATGGTCGTAATAGCGGCGGATCTGGTGGATCGAGCGGAGCCGGTCATGCGGGTCGGCATCGACCAGCACGCCGAACAGATGGTCCCAGTCGGCGACGCTCTTTGACTTCACCAGATCCCATTCGTTCGCCATCGACCACCACAGATTGCGATAAGCGCCCCAGCGCGCGGCGACGTAGCGGACATAGCGTTCGTCGTCGGCGCGGCTCATGTCGTTATAGCCGCGCGCTTCGTCATAGGGGTGGAACAGGATGACATCGGCCTGGATGCCCAATTGACCCAAGCGGAGGATGCGATCCTCGTAGCGGCGGAAATAGGCCGGGTCGAAGCGGGTCGGATCCCAGTCGCGCGGCCCGCCCCCGGTACGCGCGAAGGGGTTGGTCGCGACCGACGGGACGTTGGGGAAGACCAGCATCCGCAGCTTGTTGAACGGTGCCGATTGCAGCGTGTCCAGCGTCTGCGCGCATTTGGCGTCGGACTGGAGCGCCCAGCTATAGCAGGTGGTGCCGATCTGGCGGAACGGGGTGCCGTCGGCATGGACGAAGTGGAACCCGTCCGGCGAGACGCGGACCGGGCCGCGATTGTCGGGCGACGGGGCGATGCAGTCGAAGCGGCCCGCCTTGCCGTTGAGCGCGGCGGCGTTGCTCTGGGTGGTCCAGCTCCATTGGCCGGTTTCCGGCGGGCTGAAGCGGATGCGATAGATCCCGTCGCCGTCGTAGAAACCGGGGACGCGGATCGACCGGTCGCCCTGCCGGAAGGTTGCCGCAACCTCGACCTCGACGAACGGGTTGCCACCCGATGGTCCCTGGAGTGTCAGCTCCTGCACGCCCCAGCACTCGGTCACGCTTGTGCTGACATGGGCGAGGGCGGGGCTCGCCGCGACGGCCAGCCCGCTGCCCATTACCGCGCGGCGCGACACGCGCGTCACGCGCGCTCGGCCTCAAGCTGTTCGAGCGACTTGCCCTCGTTGCGCGGTGCCCAGACGAAGCCGATGATCCCGCTGATCGCAAGGAAGCCGACCAGGATCCAGGCGAGCGTGTGGAAGCCGGTTGCGACCAGCGCCGGGACGAAGAAGCTGAAGATGCCGAGCACGATGCGCACGACCGCGAACATCAGCCCCTGTGCGGTCGCGCGTAGCGCGGTCGGGAACATCTCCGAGCTCCACAGCTGGAAGAAGCTCTGCGCACCGAAGCCGCCGCCAACCGACATCAGGAAGACGTGGATGATCGCGACCGGCAGCGTCAGCGGGAAGATGGCGAGCAGCGCCATCCCGATCACCTGAGTGACCGCCGAGATCCCGAACAGCAGCCGCTGGTTCACCCTGTCGGCGAGCTTCATGAAGATGAAGAAGATCGACGCCATGCCAAGCACGAAGCTCAACGTCTGGACCGCGACTGACACCGCCTGGGTCTGGCTGCCGACCGTGCTGAGGATATAGGGGAAGAAAAAGCCGTTGGTGCCGGCCCACAGGTTCCAGAACAGATAGGTGCCCGCCAGAAACGTCATCGATCCGATATGCTGGCGCGTGAACAGATCCTGCCAGCGCCCGCGCTCGGCGCTCTCGCCGCTCTGCTGGGCGTCCACCCAGCGCTGTGACTCTTTCATCTTCGAGCGCAGGAAGGTGAGCGCAATCGCGAGAATTGCGAGATGCGCGAAGATGATGCGCGCGCCGAGCAGACCGAGGCTGTCGAGCACCAGCGCCATCACCAGCACGACGACGGGACCGAGATACCAGAGCAGCTGCGCCACGCCGCTATGCTTACCGCGCTTTTTGTCGGGTGCCATTTCGGCGATCAGTGACCAGCTGGCGGGGATGTCCGCACCGACCGCGAGGCCGACGAGGAAAAAGCCGATGATCACCATCCAGGCGTTCATCGAAAACACCAGCCACAGCATGCCGAACGCGTAGAACAGCATGTCATATTGGTAGATCTTCTTGCGCCCGAACAGGTCGCACAGCCGTCCGCCGATCAGCGCCCCGATACCCGCTGCGATGGCATTGGGTCCGAACGCGGCGATCAGCCCGAGCAGGCTGTCGTCGAGGCCATATTCCCGCTTCCACAGGGCCAGCGCGACGGCCCCCGCGACGATCGAGCCGGCGTCGATGTAGTTGGCCAGACCGGCAAGGATGGTGTTCTTCCAATCCTCGCGTTCGCTCGCAGCTTCGGTCATCTTCCCCTCCTTGATCGCCGAGGTCTTGCTCAGCCTTGTGCTTGTGCGATCGCCCCGGCGACCGCGTGATGCCAGTTGCGCTTGATCCTGCTGAGGTCGTGCCCCGGCATGACGGGTGCGAACCGCGCCGCAGCGGGATCGCCGACGTGCATGTCGATGCCGAGCGCGCTCGCTGCCAGCATCGCCACACCCATCGCGCTCGCTTCGGCGATGGTCGGGCGCAGGATCGTGCGGCCTGTAACGTCGGCGAGCATCTGGGCGAGCAGGTCGTTGCGCGCCGCGCCCCCATCGATCGACAGCGCGGCGACCGACTGGTCGAGATCGGCGGCGATGGCGTCGAGCACATCGCCGATCTGAAGCGCAATGGCCTCGATCGTCGCGCGGGCGACATGCGCGGGTCGCGTCGCCAGCGTCATGCCGCCGATCGTGCCGCGCGCGCCGGCCTGCCAATGCGGTGCGCCGAGCCCTGCCAGCGCGGGCACGAAGGTCACACCGCCGCTGTCCGGCACCTGCATCGCCAGCGCGGTCAGCGCGGTTTCATCGGGCAGGCCGAGCAGCGTGGTGGCGAACGCCGCCGCGTGGCCGGAGACCGAGATATTGCCTTCAAGTGCGTGCTGGACACCGCCATCGACCCGGCTCCACGCGATCGTGCTCGACAGGCCATGCGACGAATGGACGCGTCCGGCGGTGGCGGCCATCAGTGAGCTGCCAGTGCCGATCGTCGCCTTGACCCGGCCGGGTTGCGACAGGCCGTGCGCGAACAGCGCGGCATGGCTGTCGCCCAGCAGCACCTGGATCGGCACGTCGTCGCGCAGTGCGGTGACACCCCGCGCAACATGGCCGAACCCGCCGTCGGACGGCAGGATCCGCGGGAGCATCGCCAGGGGCACTTCAAAGATGCGGGCGAGTTCGGGGTCCCAATCGAGCGTTTCGAGATTGAACAACTGGGTCCGCGAGGCATTGCTGTGGTCGGTTGCGTGGACCGCGCCGCCGGTCAGGTTCCAGAGCAGCCAGCTGTCGATCGTGCCGCAACGAATCTCGCCCCGCGCCGCGCGGTCGCGCGCGCCGGGGATGGCGTCGAGCAGCAGGCCGATCTTGGCGGCGGGGAACAGCGGATCGATGCCGAGGCCGCTGCGCGCGACGATGTCGTCCTCCAGTCCCGCCGCGCGCAGCTCCGCGCACCGCGCCGCCGAGCGACTGCATTGCCAGATCGCGGCGGGCGCGATCGGCCGTCCGGTGCGCGCGTCCCACAGGACGATCGTCTCGCGCTGGTTCGAAATGGCGAGCCCGGCGATGCCGACATCGGGTGCTGCGGCGACCAGTTCGGCGATCAGCGCAGCGACCGTTTCCCAAATTTCCGAAGGCGATTGTTCGGCCCAGCCGGGCTGCGGGTAGTGTACCTGCATCGCGCGGGAGCGTGATTGCACGATCGTCCGGTCCGCCGCGACGAGCAGCGCCTTGGTATTGGTCGTCCCCTGGTCGATGGCGAGGATGACGGGGCGCGACATCAACCGCCCCGCATCGCCAGAAGGTCGCGCGCGGCAGTCGCGATGCCCGCTGCGCTCAGCCCGAAATGGTCCATCAGCCACGCCGCCGACCCGGTCGGCATGAAGCCGGGGAAGCCGATCCGGCGCATCGGCACGGGGTGATGCTCGGCACAGAATTCGGCAACCGCGCCGCCCAGCCCGCCTTGCTTCAGCCCCTCTTCGGCGGTGACGATCGCCCCGGTCGCGGCGGCTGCTGCGACGAGGTCGGTGTCGAGCGGCGATACCGTCGCCATGTTGATCACGCGCGCTGCTACGCCCTCCAGCGCGAGCTGTTCGGCAGCGGCGAGGGCGTGGTGGACCAGGGTGCCATTGGCGATGATCGCGATGTCGCCGCCGTCGCGCAGCACCTCGCCCTTGCCGATAGTGAAGGCGGGGTCGGCGCGGGTCAGTTCGGGCACCGGCATCCGGCTAATGCGGATGTAGACCGGGCCGTCATACGCCGCCGCCGCGTTGATCGCCTCGGCGGTTTGCCACGGGTCGGCGGGGACGATCACCGTGAGCTTGTCGATCGCGCGCAGCCAGGCGACATCCTCGATGCTGTGGTGCGTCGCACCCAGTTCGCCATAGGCGACGCCGGACGAGATGCCGCACAGCTTCACATTCTGTTGGCTGTAAGCGCAGTCAGCCTTGATCTGCTCCATCGCGCGGGCGGTGAGGAAGCAGGAGGCGCCGCTCACGAACGGGATCTTGCCGCCATTGGCGAGACCCGCGCCAACGCCGACCATATTCTGTTCGGCGATACCGACATTGATGAGGCGCGTGGGGAAGCGGTCGCGGAACTTGCCGAGCTTGGACGAGCCGACCGAGTCGTTGACGACTGCGACGATCCGGTCGTCCTGCGCCGCGAGCTCCTCGACAGCGCGGACATAGGCGTCTCGGCAATCGAACAGGCCGGTTGCGGGGGCTGGCGCTCCCATTACTGCATCTCCGCTTCGAGTTCGGCGATCGCCTGGGCATATTGATCAGCATTGGGGACGCCGTGGTGCCAGCCCGCCTGATCGCGCATGAAGCTGACTCCCTGTCCCTTGTGCGTGTCGGCGATGATCACGCAGGGACGGCTGCGCGGTTGGCGCGCCGCATCCAGCGTCGTCAGGATCGTTGCCGGATCGTGGCCGTCGATGCCGACGACCTCCCAGCCGAATGCGCGCCATTTGTCGGCGAGCGGTTCGAGGCTGTTCGTGTCCTCAGTCGGCGCGCCCTGTTGCAGCCCGTTGCGATCGACGATCACAGTCAGATTGCCGAGACCGCGATGCGCGGCGAACATCGCTGCCTCCCACATGCTGCCTTCCTGCAACTCGCCGTCGCCGGTGAGGACGAAGACATGATGGTCGGCACCGTCGATCTGTCCCGCGACGGCAATTCCGACCGCGACCGGGAAGCCATGTCCGAGCGGGCCGGTATTGGTCTCGACGCCGGGAAGATAGGTGCGGTTGGGGTGGCCGTTGAGGCGTGACAGCGGCTGGAGATAGGTTTCCAGCTCAGTCTCCGGGAAAAAGCCTGCTCCGGCCAGCGCGGTGTAGAGCGCGCCGGTGCAATGCCCCTTCGACATCACGAAGCGGTCGCGATCGGGTGCGTTCGGGTTGGCCGGGTCGATGCGGAGCGAATCGAAATAGAGAGCGGCGATGATGTCGGTCGCCGAAAGATCCCCGCCCGGATGCCCCTGACCCGCATCGACAATCATCTTGAGCAGCCGCCGCCGCATCCAGTTGGCGCGCGCGCGGACATGGGCGGCGCGGGCGTCGAGCGAAGCTGGATTGCGCGTCGACATGGACGTGCTAATTGATGACATGTATTACCTCTCCGCAGCGAGGCCTACGCCGGTTTTCGGCGGCTGGCAAGGTGATTGCTTTCGATCAGTTACGAATCGTGGCGTTAATCGATAGGAATTGACATCAATCGAAAGTTGGACCTACCACGCATTCAACCCCGCCGGTCGATGCGGGTTGGCGGAGGGATGATGACAAAGGCCGCTCCGGCAGGATCAGCGCAGATGATCGCAAGCGGCGGGTCGCGGGCCCGGGCGCTGGGCGAGACGCGCCGCGCGGGTATCCTTGCTTGGCTTCAGGAGGAGGGCAGTGCGCGGGTGCGCACGCTCGCCGAAGCGTTCGATGTGTCCGAAGTCACCGTCCGCCAGGATCTCGAGAAGCTGGAGGCCGACGGCTTGATCGTCCGCGAGCATGGCGGGGCGTTTCTGAAATCGGTGACGCAACAGGTGCGCGCGATGGCGCTCCAGCACGCCGAGAATATGGACGCCAAGCGCGCAATCGGGCGCGCCGCTGCGGCGCTGGTCGGCGATGGCGAGACGATCATCCTCGATTCGGGGTCGACTACGACCGAGGTTGCGGCGCAGCTGCCCGGGCGGCGCGACATGACGGTGATCACCAACGCGCTCAACATCGCGCTGATGCTTGGCGCGCAGCCGGGGTTCGACGTCCATATGTCGGGCGGGCATTTCAAGGCGCCGACGCTGTCGCTGTCGGGTGACCGGTCGGCGGACTATTTCCGCGGCCTGTTCGCGCAGACCTTGTTCCTGGCCACCGCCGCGGTCGATCTGCGTGCGGGGCTTACCTATCCGGCGCTGTCGGACATTCCGGTCAAGCGGGCGATGATCGAGGCGGCGGAGCGCGTCGTGCTGGTCGCGGATTCAAGCAAGATCGGCCGGCGCTCCTTCACCGCGCTTGGCGGGATCGAACTGGTCGATGTGCTGGTCACCGATGCCGGGATCGCGGCGGCGGACCGGAGCGCGATCGAGCAAGCGGGCGTCGAAGTGATGGTCGCCTGAACCCCAATTTACAGAACGAGGATCGAACTGTGGGACAGCAGAAATACGGCGCAGGCATCTGGCATTTCGCGACCTATGTCGATCGTTATGCAACCGACGGCTATGGCCCGCCGCGCACGCTGATCGAGATGATCGATCTGGCGGGGCAGGTCGATGACCTCTCCGTCGTCGATATCAACTATCCCTTCGCCGATCCTGACCTGTCGCTCGATGCAGTCGAGGCGGCGCTCGCGCGGAACAAGCTTTCGGTGATCGGCATCACGCCGGAAATCTACACAAAGCAATTCGCCAAGGGTGCCTTCACCAACCCCGATCCCGGCATCCGTCGCCTTGCCAATGAAATGTGCAACGACGCGGCAAATGTCGTGCGGCGCTTCGGGGCCAATTATGTGAAGCTGTGGCCGGGGCAGGATGGATGGGATTATCCGTTCCAGGTCGACCACCGCAAATTGTGGCAGATGAGCATCGACGGGGTGGCCGAGCTGGCCGGGCAGAATCCCGACCTCAATTTCGTGATCGAATACAAGCCGCGCGAGCCGCGCGTGCATATGAGCTATGACAGCGTCGCGCGCACCTTGCTGGGGATTGAGAAGATGGGGGTGCCCAATGTCGGCATCCTGCTCGACTTTGGCCATTCGCTCTATGGCGGCGAAAGCCCGGCGGATGCGGCGCAGCTCGCGATCGACCACGGCCGCTTGTTCGGGATGGACGTGAACGACAATCTGCGCAGCTGGGACGATGATCTGATCGCCGGATCGGTCCACCCGATCGAGCTGTTCGAGTTCTTCTACACGCTGCGCAAGAACAAGTGGGAGGGCGTGTGGCAGCTCGACCAGTTCCCGTTCCGTGAGGACAGCGTCGCCGCGGCCAATTCGGCGATCGGGTTCCTCAAGGCGGTCGAGCGCGCGCTCGACAAGCTCGACTTTGAGGCGATGCAGGCGGCGCAGGACCGACAGGATGCGGTGACCGCGCTCAACCTGGCGCGCCAGGCCTTGTTCACGAGTTACTGAGCGTGATCATCTCCTCCGCCAATGATTTCCGCGAGGCGGCGCGGCGGCGTGTGCCGCGTTTTCTGTTCGACTATGCCGATGGCGGGGCGAATGCGGAGGAGACGCTGCGCCGCAATGTCAGCGATCTGGCCGGCGTGGCACTGCGCCAGCGGGTGCTGAAGGACGTTGCCAGCATCGACCTGAAAACCACGTTGTTCGGGCAGGAGATCGCGCTGCCGGTCGCGCTCGGGCCGGTCGGGATCAGCGGCATGTATGCGCGGCGGGGTGAGGTACAGGCGGCGCGTGCGGCGGCAGCGGCGGGCATCCCGACCTGTCTCTCCACCGTGTCGATCTGTTCGATCGAGGAAGTGGCGCGGGTCGCCGACCCCTTCTGGTTCCAGCTTTATGTCATCCGCGACCGCGCGTTCATGCGCGATCTGATCGCGCGGGCGAAGGACGCAGGCGCGCAGGCGCTGGTGTTCACGGTCGACATGCCGGTGCCGGGCTCGCGCTATCGCGACGCGCATGCCGGCATGTCCGGCCCCTATGCCCCGCTGCGCCGGGTGATGCAGGCGATCGGGCGGCCGCGCTGGTCATGGGACGTGGGGCTGAGGGGGCGGCCGCATATGCTGGGCAATCTGTTGCCCGTGCTGGGCAAGGACAGCGGGCTCAACGACTATATGGGCTGGCTGGGGCGCAATTTCGATCCGTCGATCCAGTGGAAGGACCTCGACTGGATCCGCGAGGTCTGGGACGGGCCGCTGATCATCAAGGGGATCCTCGACCCCGATGATGCGCGCGAAGCGGCGGCGATCGGCGCGGACGGCATTGTTGTGTCCAATCATGGCGGTCGGCAGCTCGACGGCGTGCTGTCGAGCGCGCGCGCGCTGCCGGCGATTGCGGATGCGGTCGGCGACCGGCTGACGGTGCTGGCCGATGGCGGGGTGCGCAGCGGCCTCGATGTGGTGCGGATGCTGGCGCTGGGCGCACATGGCGTGCTGCTGGGCCGGGCTTGGGTCTATGCGCTTGCGGCGCAGGGCGAGGCGGGGGTCGCCAAGCTGCTGGACCTGATCGCGAAGGAAATGACGGTCGCGATGACGCTGACCGGGGTCAACCGGATCGCGGCGATCGACCGCTCGATCTTGGCGGAGGATTTGAAGTGAGGCTGCTTGAAGGGAAAGTCGTGCTCGTCACCGGCGGGTCGACCGGGATCGGTCGCGCGGCGGCGATCGGTGCCGCGCGGCACGGCGCTGACGTCGCGATCAACTATGCGTCGAGCGACGACAAGGCGGCATCGTGCGTCGCGGAGATCGAGGCGCTGGGGCAGCGCGGGCTGGCGGTGAAGGGCGATGTGGCCGATCCGGCGACGGCGGGCGACTTTGTCGGCAAGGCGGTTGCGGCATTCGGGCGGGTGGACGTGATGGTGTCCAATGCCGGAATTTGTCCGTTCCATGCCTTTCTCGACATGCCGGTCGAGACGGTGGACCGCACCTTCCGCGTCAATCTGCACGGCGCCTATTACATGGTGCAGGCGGCGGCGAACCAGATGGTAAAGCAGGGCGAGGGGGGCGCGATTGTCGCGGTCTCCTCGATCTCGGCGCTGGTCGGGGGTGAGTTTCAGACGCACTACACCCCGACCAAGGCAGGCGTGCATTCGCTGATGCAGTCGGCGGCGATTGCGCTCGGCAACCATGGCATCCGCTGCAATTCGGTGCTGCCGGGCACGATCCTGACCGAGATCAACCGGGACGACCTCGCCGATCAGGACAAGCGCGACCGGATGACCGCGCGCATTCCGCTCGGGCGGTTGGGCGAAGCGGAGGATCTGGCGGGGCCGATCATCTTCCTCGCCTCGGACATGGCGCAATATGTGACGGGCGCGGCGTTGTTGGTCGATGGCGGGGCGTTTGTGAACCTCCAGTAATTCATAATATGTATGTTGACCTTATCGGGGTGTAGCCGATAGAGCCGGTGTGAAAGGTGGAGTGGATGACCGGCATGGTACGCAGCTTGATCCTGGCGCTCACGCTAACGGCGGCAGCGCTGCCGGCAGCGGCGCAATCCGCCCCGCCGCCGCTGCGCGTCAGCGATAACCAGCGCTTCCTGCTCGCAGGCGATCGACCGTTCTTCTGGCTGGGGGATACCGGCTGGTTGTTGCTCAGCCGGCTCGATCGCGAGGAGACCGAGCGCTATCTCGCGACGCGGCGCGCGCAGGGGTTCAACGTCATTCAGGTGATGGTGCTGCACACCGCGCAGATGAAGAGCCGCACCGATGCGTCCGCGTTGATCGACGGCGATCCGGGGCGTCCGCGCATCACGCCGGGGACGGACCCGATGAAGCCCGGCGAATATGACTATTGGGACCATCTCGATTGGGTCGCGGATCGCGCGGCGGCGCATGGCATGTATCTGGCGCTGGTCCCCGCATGGGGCGATCTGGCGATGCAGAAGCAGCTGACCGCCGCCAATGCTCCGGTTTACGGCAGATTTCTCGCCGAACGTTACGGCAAGCGGTCGAACATCATCTGGCTGAATGGCGGCGACACGCGGTCGGAGCAGAATAGCGCCGCATGGGACGCGCTCGGCACGACGATCAAATCGATCGCGCCGCGCCAGTTGATGACCTTTCACCCGATCGGGCGCACCGCGTCTTCGTGGCAATGGCATCAGGCACCGTGGCTGGACTTCAACATGTTCCAGTCGGGGCATCGCGCCTATCGCCAGGAAGGGCCGAACGCGATCGGCGAGGATAACTGGCGCTATGTCGAGCAGGACCGCGCGCGTATTCCGGCCAAGCCGACGATCGATGGCGAGCCGAGCTATGAGAATATCCCGCACGGCCTGCACGAAGCCGATCAGCCGCGCTGGGGGGCGGGCGATGTGCGGCGCTATGGCTGGTGGGCGGTGATGGCCGGGGCGTTCGGCCACACTTACGGCGAAAACCATGTGATGCAGTTCTTCGCGGCAGGATCGAAGGACGCGAGTTTTGAGCCGAACCAGCATTGGGAACAGGCACTGGCCGCGCCCGGTGCGACGCAGATGCGCCATCTTCGCGCGCTGATCGAATCGCGCC
>JBHYGP010000597.1:6635-8352 GCA_051858935.1 Sphingomonas sp. | reverse complement strand
GGAGCGTGTGCCGGACCAGAGCCTGATCCGTGGCAATGGCACCCGCTATGACCGCGTCGCTGCGAGCCGCGGCACCAACTATGCCTTTGCCTACAGCTATACCGGCGCGCCGTTCACGATGCGGCTGGGCGCGATCGCCGGGCGATCGGCCAAGGCCAGCTGGTTTTCCCCGCGCGACGGCAGCATCGCCCCCGTCGGCACCTTTCCAAATCGCGGCGAGCACCGCTTCGACCCGCCCGGCGACACTAAGCCGGGCAATGACTGGGTTCTCGTGATCGATGGAATTGCGAAATGACCACTGCCAGCTTTACCGGTCTGTCCAAGATCAAGCATGTCCGCGCTTACACCGTGCGCGGGGGCGGGGCGGATTATCACGATCAGGGCGCGGGCCACTGGATCGACGATCACATCGCGACGCCGATGGCGCGCTACCCTGAGTATCGCCAGAGCCGCCAGAGTTTCGGCATCAACGTGCTCGGCACATTGGTGGTCGAGTTGGAGGCCGAGGATGGCACCGTCGGCTTCGCGGTGACGACGGGCGGCGAACCGGCGGCGTTCATCGTCGAGAAGCATCTCTCGCGCTTCCTGATCGGCCGCAGCCCGGCGGACTATGAGAAAATCTGGGATCAGATGTATTTCTCGACCCAATATTATGGGCGCAAGGGACTGGTGGTGAACGCCATTTCGGGCGTCGATCTCGCCATCTGGGATTTGCTGGGCAAGCTGCGCGGCGAGCCGGTCTATCACATGCTCGGCGGCGCGGTGCGCGACGAGCTGCAATTCTACGCGACCGGTGCGCGGCCTGATGTCGCCAAGGAACTGGGGTTTATCGGCGGCAAGCTGCCGCTGCATCACGGTCCCGCCGAGGGGCTGGAGGGGATGGAGAAGAATATCCAGAATCTCGCCGATATGCGCAGCAAATGCGGCGATGATTTCTGGTTGATGCTCGATTGCTGGATGAGCCTCGATCTCGATTACGCGACCCGGCTCGCGCAGCGCGCATGGGACGAATGCGGCCTGAAGTGGATCGAGGAGGCGTTGAGCCCCGACGATTATTGGGGCTATGCCGCGCTCAAGAAAAACGCTCCGCGCGGGCTGCTGGTGACCACCGGCGAGCATGAGGCGACCCGCTGGGGGTTCCGCATGCTGATGGACATGGAGTGCTGCGACATCATCCAGCCCGATGTGGGCTGGTGCGGCGGCGTGACCGAACTGATCAAGATCGCCAACTATGCCGACAGCCGCGGCGTGATGATGGTCCCGCACGGGTCGAGCGTGTACAGCTATCACTTTGTCGTCACCCGCCATAACTCGCCCTTTGCCGAGTTCCTGATGATGCATCCGGGGCCGACCGAAGTGGTGCCGATGTTCGCGCCGCAGCTGCGCGGCGAACCGGTCCCCGTGAACGGCAAAATCCGCGCGAGCGAACTCGACAAGCCGGGCTTCGGCGTCGAGCTGAACCGCGAGATCGCGCTGCACCGCTCCTATCCCAACGATTGAAGTCTCGAAGGAAGTTGCAATGAAGCTCTGTCGCTATGGTGCCCCCGGCGCCGAGAAGCCCGGCCTGATCGATGCGGACGGTCGCATCCGTGACCTGTCGGCGCATGTCGCCGATATCGGTGGTGACGCGATCGGGGCGGACGGGCTCGCCCGGCTCGCTGCGATCGATCCCGCCAGCCTGCCGCTGGTCGAGGGCGAGGTCCGCTATGGCCCCTGT
>JBHYGP010000597.1:0-6625 GCA_051858935.1 Sphingomonas sp. | reverse complement strand
CGGCACGCGCCAGTTTGTCGCGATCGGCCTGAACTATGTCGACCACGCGCATGAATCGAACCTGCCGATCCCCGAGGAGCCGGTGGTGTTCAACAAATGGGTCAGCTGCATTCAGGGGCCGAATGATCCGGTCACGATTCCCAAGGACAGCAAGAAGACCGACTGGGAAGTCGAGTTGGGGATCGTGATCGGAACCGCCGCGAACAATGTCGCCGAGGCTGACGCGCTCGACCATGTCGCCGGCTATTGCGTGGTCAACGACGTCTCGGAACGCCACTGGCAGACCGAACGCGGCATGACCTGGGACAAGGGCAAGGGATTTCCGACCTTCGGCCCGATCGGTCCGTGGCTGGTGACGAAGGACGAGGTCGGCGACGTCCAGAATTTGGGCATGTGGCTGTCGGTCAATGGCAAGCGCGTGCAGGACGGCAACACCAAGACGATGATCTTCACCGTCGCGCAGATCGTGTCCTATCTCTCGCAGATCATGACTCTGTTGCCGGGCGATATGATCACCACCGGCACGCCGCCGGGCGTCGGCCTGGGGCAGAAGCCGGAGCCCTGGTACCTGAAAGCCGGGGACGTGGTCGAGCTGGGCATCGAGAAGCTGGGCGAGCAGCGCCAGGACTTCGTCGCATGGGCGCCGGCCAAGTGAGCCTGTTCGCCGGGCGCTATGCCGGGCGCAGCGCGATCGTCACCGGCGGCGCGTCGGGGCTGGGCAAGGCGGTCGCTGCGCGCATCGTTGCCGAGGGCGGGCGGGTCGCCTTGTGGGACCTGAACGCCGAGGCGCTGGCGGCAGCGAAAGATGCGGTCGGGGCGAGCGACGTGCAGGCGCTCGACGTGTCCGATCAGGCGGCGGTCGATGCGGCGGCAAAGGCCAGCGCCGCCGCGCTGGGCGGGACGGTCGACGTCCTGGTCTGTTCGGCGGGGATTACCGGAGCGACCGTTCCGGTCCATGAATTCCCGGTCGAGAGCTGGCTGCGCGTGTTCGACATCAACGTCCACGGCCTGTTCTACTGCAACCGCGCGATCGTGCCGCTGATGCTGGCGCATGGCTATGGCCGCATCGTCAATGTCGCGTCCGTCGCGGGCAAGGAAGGCAATCCCAATGCCAGCGCCTATTCCGCGTCCAAGGCGGCGGTGATCGGCTTTACCAAGTCGCTGGGCAAGGAACTGGCGGGCAAGGGGGTCATCGCCAATGCGATCACGCCGGCGACGTTCGAAAGCCCGATCCTCGCCCAGCTGCCGCAGAGCCAGGTCGATTACATGCGCTCCAAAATCCCGATGGGGCGATTGGGCGAGGTGGATGAGAGCGCGGCGATGATCTGCTTCATGGCGAGTGAGGAGTGCAGCTTCACGACGGCGTCGACCTTCGACACCTCGGGCGGGCGGACCACTTTCTGACATGGCCGCGCGCCCGCCCCTGGTCGATCCGCATGTTCATCTGTGGGATTTGTCGCACATCCGCTATCCGTGGCTCACCGGCCCGTTCGACAGCGACAATCCCAATGGCAGCGTCGAGCCGATTGCGGTGGACTATCCGCTCGACGCCTATCTCGCCGATTCGGGCCGCTGGGACGTGCGCGGCATCGTGCATATCGATGCGGGGGCGGATCCGGCGGATGCGCTGAAGGAAACGCAGTGGCTTCAGGCGATGGCCGAGGAGCGCGGGATGCCGAGCGGCATCGTCGCGTTCGCTGCGCTGGATGACCCGGAGGTCGAGACGCTGCTGGCCGCGCATGTGACTCATGCCAATGTCCGGGGCATCCGCCACATCATCAACTGGCACCCCGATCCCGCGCGCAGCTATTCCCCCGCCGATGTCACGACGAGCAGCGCGTGGATGCGTGGCTTTGGCCTGCTCAAGAAGTTCGGTCTGAGCTTCGACCTTCAGGCCTATCCGGGCCAGTTCGCGCACCTCGCCGCGCTGATCGCGAAGCATCCCGATACGCAAGTGATCCTCAACCATACCGGCATGGCTTTGCCCGGCGACGCGGATGGATGGGGCGTGTGGCGGCGCGGGATGGCGGCGTTCGCAGCGTTACCCAATGTCGCAGTCAAGATTTCGGGCATGGGCTTCACCTGGCGGCCTTGGACGCCGGAATTGGCGCGGCCCTATGTGCTGGAGACGATCGCGCTGTTCGGGACGAGCCGCGCGATGTTCGCCAGCAATTTCCCGACCGACAAATTATTCGGCAGCTTCGACCGGCATTTCGACGCCTATGACGCGATCACCGCAGACTTCAGCGCGGACGAGCGGGCGGCGCTGTTCGGGGGCAACGCCAACCGCATCTATCGCCTTGGCATCGACCTCTGATCCGATGCGCCTCACCGATCTGCGCGCGGAATATACCGTCGATCTGATCGGAACGCAGGTTCGGCATCCGCGCCTTTCATGGCAGATCGAAGGGGCGGCGGCACAACGCAGCTATCGCATCCGCGCCGCGACGAGCATCGCCGCGCTCGATGCCGGGGAGCTGGTGTGGGACAGCGGCACGGTCGCTGGCGGTGCGAGCTTCGACATCCCCTATGGCGGCCCGCCGCTCGCGTCGATGCAGCGCGTCTGGTGGACGGTTGAGGTCGCTGGCGATGCGGGGTCCGCACAGTCGGACCCGGCGTGGTTCGAAGGCGGGCTGATGGCGCCCGAGGACTGGCGCGGCGCGTGGATCGAGGCGGAGGATGCGCTGGCCGCTGCCGACCGTGCCGCTGGCGTCAACTGGGTGTGGGGCGACACGTCGCTCGACGCGCGGCCCCATGCTTTTCGGCTCGATTTCGATGCGCCGGACGATCTGGTCGCGGCGGACATACTGATCGCGGGCAAGGATCATCTGCGCGGCGTATGGGTCAACGGGGTCAAATCGCCGCTCGACTGGCATTTCGACTGGGACAGTTATCTACCCTTCTGGGGAACGCTCGCGCGCTACGAGGGCGAGGTGCGGCCGGGGCGCAACAGCATCTGCGCGCTGGTCGAGGCGGATACGCAGGGGTTCTTTCCGGTCGATGGCGGTGCCTTTGCCGCACTGATCCGGCTGCACTGCGCCGATGGCCGGATCGAGCGGATCGTTGGCAGCGCGTTCCGGGTGATACCCGACCCTCCCGCGGACTGGACCGACCCGCAGTTCGATGCCGGGGGGTGGAGCGCGGTCGTGCCGAGCACGAGTTGGGCGCAGGGCGACCCGCGTCCCGCCGAACCGGCGATGCTGCTGCGCGGGGAGTTCGATGTCGCCAAGCCGGTGATCGCCGCGCGGCTCTATGCCACAGCGTTGGGTGCCTATGACGCGCACCTCAATGGCGAGAAGGTGTCCGACGCGATCCTCGCGCCCGAGATGAGCGTGGCCCACCGCCATGTCCTGTATCAGACCTATGATGTGACCGACCGGATCGTGCCGGGTACCAATGTGCTCGGCGCGTTGGTCGGTGATGGCTGGTATGCCTCGCCCTTTGGCTGGCGGATCGAGCGTTACGGCTTCGGCCCCGCGCCGCGTCGCTTCCGGGCGATGCTGCGGATCGACTATGCCGACGGAGCGTGCGATTGGGTGGCGACCGGGCCGGACTGGCGGATCGGGCCGTCGCCGGTGGTGAAGTCCGAAATCTATGATGGTGAGACGTTCGACGCGCGCCTGATCCAGCCGGGCTGGGACGCTCCAGGGTTCGACGATCGCCATTGGACGATAGCGCGGGTCGGGCAGGCGCCGAAATGCGCGCTGATCGCGCAGACATCGCCGCCGCTGCGCCGCACCGGCACGCGCCGCGCAGTGACGGTCAACGAGCCGCTGCCGGGCCGTTATATCTTCGATTTCGGCCAGAACTTCTCCGGCTGGGTCCGCATTCGCGCGACCGGTCCGGCGGGGACGACGATCACCGCCAAATTTGCCGAGTTGCTGAACGCGGACGGCACGGTCGATCTTGCCAATCTCCGGCTCGCTCGTGCGACCGACCGCTTCACCCTGGCCGGGACGGGTGCCGCAGAGACGTTCGAGCCGCACTTCACCTATCACGGCTTTCGCTATGTCGAGGTGACCGGCTATCCCGGCGTGCCGACGGCGGATGATGTCGAGGGCGTCGTCGTGCATAGCGACTGCCGCGAAACCGGGGCGATGGCGTTCCCCGATGCGCCGTTGCTGCAAGCGATATGGAACAACGCGCTATGGAGCCAGCGCAGCAACTTCTTCAGCGTGCCGACCGATTGCCCGCAGCGGGACGAGCGGATGGGGTGGATGGGGGACATTCAGGTGTTCCTCGACGCCGCTGCCTTCAACATGGACGTCGACCCGTTCATCCGCCGCTTCTTGGCTGAAGCGCGCGCGGCGCAGCGGGACGACGGCGCGTATCCGATCGTCGTGCCGCAGCCGCTATCTTATCCCGATGTCGTTACCGCCGGGTGGAGCGAGGCCGGGATCATCCTGCCCTGGCAGCTGTGGCAGCGTTATGGCGACACCGCCGTGATCGACGAGAATTGGGACGCGATGCAGGCGTGGATGGCGTTTGTCGCGCGGTCCAACCCGGACCATGTCTGGCGCAACGATCGCGGGCTCGACCTGGGTGATTGGCTGTCCGTCGATGCGGTCAAGCCGGATGACGAGACGACGCCGCGCATGCTGTGCGCGACCGCCTATTGGGCGTGGTGCGCGGACGTGATGGCACAGATGGCGGCGGCGACCGGGCGTACCGCAGAAGCCGAACGCTATCGCTGTTTGCGCGCCGCGATCGGGGCCGCCTATGCCGACGCGTTCGTCGGCCGCGAGGGGGTTTGCGGCAACGGCAGCCAGACCAGCCAGGTGCTGTCGCTCGCCTTTGATCTGGTGCCGGTGCGTCTGCGCGCCAAGGCCGCAGCGGTGCTCGCTGCCGATATCCGGGGGCGCGGCATGAAATTGTCGACCGGCTTTCTCGGCACGCCGTATCTGCTCGACGTGCTGGCGGATGCAGGGCTGATGGAGGAGGTCGCGGGCCTGCTGCTCCAGACCGGCTATCCCAGCTGGGGCTATATGCCGCTACAGGGCGGGACGACGGTGTGGGAGCGCTGGAACGGCGACACCGGCGACCTGTCGATGAACAGCTACAACCATTATGCGTTCGGCGCGGTGGTCGGCTTTTTCTATCGGCGGCTGGGCGGGATCGTCCCCGCGGCACCGGGGTTTCGCCGGATCGCGGTGCGCCCGCTATGGCTCCGACAGGTCGGGCGGGTCGAAACCCGCTACGACTCGGTGGTCGGGACCATCGCGACCGCGACCGATGGCGATGCCACCGGCCTCACCCGGCTCGACCTGACGGTTCCACCGAACGCGGTGGCGGCTGTCGAACTTCCGGTCGGCGACTGGCATGAAGGGGGTGACGCGCTTGCCGCGCATCGCGTTGTCAGCGATCTGCGGAACGACGGACAGACCGTCCGCTTTACCGTGACGTCCGGCGACTATCGCTTCGTGCGATAGGACTTCGCCAGTCGGGCATCTGCAGCAAGCGCGCCCAGTTCGACAACCATTCCAAAAAAGAAGCCCCGGCACGGCGAACCGTACCGGGGCGAGAAGACGCTTCCGAGGAGGGGGCGTCAGAAGCGAACGCGGACACCCGCCGACACGCGGCGACCGGTCATGCGATATTCCTTGGTGCGATCTTCGGTCACCGAATAGATGAACTCCTTCGCATTGTTCAGGTTGATCGTGTCGGCGAAGACCGTGAAGTTGTTGGTCAGATCGTAGGACAGGCTGACATCGAGCTGGCCATAGGCGTCGAAATATTCCGGCTCCCCGTTGCGGCCCGATGCGACCTGAAGGAAATTGTCGCGATAGGTGTAGGCGACGCGGGCGGTGATGCCGTATTTCTCGTAGAAGCCGACCAGGCTGTACGAGTTCTTCGACAGTCCTTCGAGACCGAACGACACGTTGGCGACCGCATTGCGATACTCGGCGTTAGAGTCGGTGTAGTTATAGCTCGCCTGGACGCCGAAGCCGCCCAATGCGCCCGGCAACCAGTTTTCGAACGACTGACGATAGCCGATTTCGAAGCCCTTGACCGTCGCGCCCTCACCATTGTCGGGCACGGTCACCTGGAACGTCACCTGATCGACCAGCTGCGGGGTGGTGGTCAGCGTTACGAAGGATTCGATATCCTTGTAGAACGCCGCCGCAGACAGCAGCGCGCCGGGGGCGAAATACCATTCTGCTCCCACTTCGACCTGCTTTGCCCGGAACGGTTGCAGGTCGGGGTTGCCGCGACGGATGGTCTCGTTGCCCGGATTGGTCTGGATCGTCTGGCGCGGCGACAGGTCCGACAGGGTCGGGCGCGTCATCACCTTCGACGCGGCAAACCGCACCAGCAGATCGTCGGTCAAGTTGAGCCGCGCGTTGATCGACGGCAGCCAGTCGCGATACTTGCCGCGGAAGCTGACCGGGACGACCGGCGAAACGGTGATGATATTCTGCCCCAGGCCGTTCGGAACGGCGCTGGTCACCGTGCGCGACGCGCCCGAGGAGGTGTAGTCGGTATCCTCGTAGCGCAGGCCGATATTGACCGCGAGCGGCATCGCGCCGAGGTCGGTCTTGAGCTCGGCCATCAGATAGCCGCCCCACACCTTTTCATTCACCTGCGACGATCCGGTCGGAGACGGCACCGCCGGATCGAATGTGCT
>JBHYGP010000596.1:0-8360 GCA_051858935.1 Sphingomonas sp. | reverse complement strand
AAATTTCGGCCATTTTCCCGGAGGTTCGGACGATGCCGCACCGGATTGCCGAGCTCTATCAGCGCCACGCCAGCGCATTCGACGCCGCGCGTCGTGGCAGCTTTCCCGAGCGGACCTGGCTCGAACGGTTCGAGCGGATGTTGCCGCGCAATGCTGAGCTGCTCGACCTGGGTTGTGGCGGCGGCGAGCCGATCGCGCGCTTTCTGGTCGATCATGGCCACCGGCTGACCGGGGTCGACACCTCGGCAACCCTGGTCAACCTCGCCCGCACCCGCTTCCCCCGGCATAAGTGGATCGAGGCGGACATGATGCGCTTTGGCGGCGACAGTGGCGCCTATGACGGCATCCTCGCCTGGTGCAGCCTGTTCCACCTGGAGGTGGACCAGCAGGAAAAGCTGATCCGCCGCATGAGCATCTGGCTGCGCAAGGGCGGCGTCGCGCTGTTCAACACCGGCCCCAGCCATGGCGTCGCGATCGGCGAGTTCGAGGGCGAGGAACTATACCATGCCAGCCTGTCCCAAATCGAGTATCGCACGGTGCTTGCAGAAAGTGGACTGACCGTAGTCAATCATGTCAGCGAGGATGCAAGCTGCGGCGGCTTTACCGTATGGCTGGTGGGGAAGATGTGATGCGGTTCAGCGGTTGGTTGTTCGCTGGGATGCTGTTGATCCTTGTTGGCTGGATCGGAGGGCCGGTCGCGATGGCGAGCTATCGGGTGGCGACGGGCGCCGATCCTGACGTGGAGCGGCACCAGATTGCTGACGACTTGGTCACGGCTTATGAGCGGCACCTAGAGGGCCGGTATCGCCTAAATCTGACAATCCACACGCGCCCCGACCACGCGCCGATCAAGGCCTGCGGTTATGATCCAAACGAGTTGCTGAGCGAAGAGAAACGGCCATTTCTGCTCTCCGCCGATTGGGGTTCCGAAGTACTGCGGCAACGCGCGGGGCTTGCCTCCACGATTATGGTGCATACGCATCGTACTGACTATGTCGTCGCTCGACATTGGCCCGCAGCTATGGCGGCACTTACCCAATGCCTCGATACACCGTTCGCCCCACTTTGCCGGCGGTACGTGGGCAGTATAATCGTTGAGGCGGATACGGCTAAAGGCAAGGAAATCGCTGAAAACAAGAGCTTTCTGCAAGAGCAGGATCAGGCGATCCTCTGCACCTTCCTCGACGGCGCAGCGGCGCGGCGCGGGATCAGCAAGATCGCCCCCGCGCCGAAACCAGCCCCCTAAATCAACCCCGCCAGCGGACTCGACGGATCGGCATAGCGCCGCTGCCCCATCCGCCCGCTGCGATAGGCCAACCGCCCGCTCTCCACCGCCAGCTTCATCGCGCGCGCCATCATCACCGGGTCTTTCGCCTCGGCGATCGCGGTGTTCATCAGCACGCCGTCGCAGCCCAGCTCCATCGCCACCGCCGCGTCGCTCGCCGTGCCGACCCCGGCATCAACCAGCACCGGAACCTTCGCGCCTTCGACGATCAGGCGGATGGTCACGCGGTTCTGGATGCCCAAGCCCGATCCGATCGGCGCGCCCAGCGGCATGATCGCGACCGCGCCGACATCCTCCAGCCGCTTCGCCGCGATCGGATCATCGACGCAATAGACCATCGGCAGGAAGCCTTCCTTGGCCAGCACCTCGGTCGCGCGCAGCGTTTCATGCATATCGGGGTAGAGCGTCTTCGCCTCGCCCAGCACCTCAAGCTTGACCAGATCCCATCCGCCCGCCTCACGCGCCAGTCGCAGCGTGCGGATCGCGCTTTCGGCATCGAAACAGCCGGCAGTGTTCGGGAGGTAGGTGATCTTCTTCGGATCGATAAAGTCGGTCAGCATCGGCGCCTTGGGGTCGCTGACATTGACGCGACGCACTGCGACCGTGACGATTTCCGCGCCGCTCGCCTCGACCGCCGCCGCATTCTGCGCGAAATCCTTATACTTGCCAGTCCCGACGATCAGCCGCGAGGTGAACGTGCGCCCCGCGACCGTCCAGCTGTCGTCATGATCCCCGCCGCCGACAAAATGCACGATCTCCAGCTCGTCGCCATCCTCGACCATCACCTGCGCCAGCGTCGACCGCGGCACCACCTCCAGGTTGCGCTCCACCGCCACTTTCTCCGGCACCAGGCCCAGTTCGGTCGCCAGTTGGGCCAGCGTCAGCCCGCCCGCAACGCGGCGATGCTCGCCATTGACCGTGATCGTGATCGTGCCGTCGGTGTGAGTCATGCTGGTCCTTTCGCTGGCGCGCGATATAGGGAGTTCGGCGCAAGGCTCAAATGCGGGAGTTCGAATTGGCCGATACCATCTACGTTCTCAACGGCCCGAACCTGAACCTGCTCGGCACGCGCGAGCCGGACATCTATGGATCGGACACGCTCGACGACATTGCCGGGATGCTGGAGGATCGCGCCCGCGAGCTCGACCTGACCGTCGATCTGCGCCAGTCGAATCATGAAGGACATCTGGTCGACTGGATGCATGAGGCGCAGGCGCGCGGGGCAAAGGCGGTGCTGCTCAACGCCGGTGCCTTCACCCATACCAGCATCGCGCTGTACGATTGCATCAAATCGATCCGCACCCCAGTGATCGAAGTACATCTGTCAAACCCGCATTCCCGCGAGGAATTCCGGCATTTGAGCTATGTCGGACGCGCGGCGAAGGGAACCATCGCGGGCTTCGGCGCGCTTTCCTACCTGCTTGCGCTTGAAGCCGCTGCCCGACTCTGACTATTAGGCGCGTTTTCCGGCGCGCCCTTGGGGCAAGGGTGCGCACCCAGATATTCGAGGTCGCATGAGCGAAGAACACAAAAAGGGGATGCACGTGGATATCGAGCTGGTGCGCCAGCTTGCCGCAGTGCTCGACGAAACCAACCTGACCGAGATCGAGGTCG
Organism: Sphingomonas sp.; assembly: GCA_051858935.1. Taxonomy (GTDB): domain Bacteria; phylum Pseudomonadota; class Alphaproteobacteria; order Sphingomonadales; family Sphingomonadaceae; genus Sphingomonas. The sequence goes on along the minus strand of JBHYGP010000596.1, from coordinate 5,461 downwards.
AGGACGCCGACCGCAAGGTTCGTGTCGCGCGCAAGATCAGCGCCGCGCCCGTCGCCTATGCCGCGCCTGCGCCGATGGCGGCCCCCGCTCCCGCCGCAGCCCCTGCATCGATGCCGTCGGACCCCGCTTCGATCACCCCGGCGCATGAGAATGCGGTCAAGTCCCCGATGGTCGGCACCGCCTATCTGTCCGCCGAACCGGGTGCGAAGCCGTTCATCGCGGTCGGCCAGCAGGTCAAGGCCGGCGAGACATTGCTGATCGTGGAGGCGATGAAGGTGATGAACCCGATCGCTGCCCCGCACGGCGGGACCGTCAAGGCGATCCTGGTCGACAATGGCCAGCCGGTCGAATTCGACCAGCCGCTCGTCGTCGTCGAGTAACGCGTCTTGCCCGAGATCAAAAAGCTTCTGATCGCCAATCGCGGCGAGATTGCGCTGCGCATCCATCGCGCGTGCCATGAGATGGGGATCAAGACTGTCGCGGTGCACTCCACCGCCGATGCCGACGCGATGCATGTGCGCCTGGCGGATGAGGCGATCTGCATCGGCCCGCCGGCTGCGGCGGAGAGCTATCTCAACATCCCCAACATCATCTCGGCGGCCGAGATCAGTGGTGCCGATGCGATCCACCCCGGCTACGGCTTCCTCAGCGAAAACGCCAAGTTCGCCGAGATCGTCGAGCTGCATAACCTGATCTTCGTCGGGCCAAAGCCCGAGCATATCCGCATCATGGGCGACAAGATCGAGGCGAAGCGCACCGCTGGCGCGCTCGGCCTGCCGCTCGTCCCCGGTTCGGACGGCGCGATCAGCGATCTGGAAGAGGCCAAGGCGATTGCCGCCAAGGCGGGCTATCCCGTCATCATCAAAGCCGCGTCGGGCGGTGGTGGTCGCGGCATGAAGGTCTGCACTTCCGAGGACGAGCTCGAGACGCTGATGCAGCAGGCCGGCCGTGAGGCAAAGGCCGCGTTCGGCGACGCCACGGTCTATCTCGAAAAATATCTCGGCAATCCGCGCCACATTGAAATCCAGGTGTTCGGCGACGGCAACGGCAATGCCATCCATCTGGGCGAGCGCGACTGCTCGCTCCAGCGCCGCCACCAGAAGGTTCTGGAGGAAGCCCCCTCCCCCGTGCTCGGCCAGGCCGACCGCGATCGGATCGGCAATATCTGCGCCAAGGCGATGGCCGATATGGGCTATCGCGGCGCAGGGACGATCGAGTTCCTGTGGGAAAATGGCGAGTTCTACTTCATCGAGATGAACACCCGGCTTCAGGTCGAGCATCCGGTGACCGAGGCGATCACCGGCTTAGACCTCGTCCGCGAACAGATCCGCGTAGCCGAAGGTCATGGCCTGACGCTGCGTCAGGAGGACGTGCAGTTCCGGGGTCACGCGATCGAATGCCGCATCAATGCCGAGGACCCGCGCACCTTCGCCCCCTCACCGGGCAAGGTCACGCAATATCACGCGCCGGGCGGCATGAACGTCCGCGTCGATAGCGGCCTCTATTCCGGCTACAAGATCCCGCCTTATTACGACAGCATGATCGCCAAGCTGATCGTGTACGGCACGACCCGCCAAGGTGCACTGCGCCGCCTGCGCCGCGCGCTCGAAGAGTTCGTGATCGCGGGCGACGGGATGAAGACCACGATCCCCCTGCATCAGGCGCTGCTCGACGTGCCCGAATTCCAACAGGGCGATTACACGATCAAGTGGCTGGAAGAGTGGCTGGCGAAGCAGGACGAAGCGTGAACGACCCAGCGCCCGGGCGATTGATTTCGCTTCCAGCCCGCGAGGTCTGGGGCGACGAGGCCCGAGTGTTTACGCCTTGGCTTGCAAGCAATCTCGACCTGCTTGCTGAGGCACTTCACCTCGGCGATCTGGAGCACGCCGGGACGGAGGTAATCCTTGGTGACTTCCGTTTGGACATCCTCGCCACCGATGGTTCGGGCGATCCCGTAGTCATCGAAAATCAGTTTGGTCGAACCGACCACAGCCATCTTGGACAGTTGATCAGCTACGTCGCCAGCCAGAATCGCCCGACAACGACGGTTTGGGTCGCTGAGCAGTTCAAGGACAGTCACCGCGCCGCTATTGATTGGCTGAATGCCAGCACTTCGGAAGATTACAGCTTCTTCGCGGTCGAGATTGAGGCGCTGCGTATAGGTGACAGCCCGCCCGCTCCCTTCTTCAACATCGTTGCAAAGCCGAATAGCTGGACAAAGTCAGTACGCGCGACGGCGTCCGGTCAAGCCGTAGAGGACAAGGAGCGCCACAGGCTGCGACTGGCCTATTGGGCGTCGTTTGCGGAGTATCTGAAGGCCCAAGATCCGAGCTTCGCAATTCGCCGGGAGGTTCGCGATAACTGGCACAATTTCCCGATTGGGCGAGCCGGAGTCGTGATTGGTACGGTAATCGGTATTCAGAAGCGAGAATTGCGCGCTGAGCTCTATTTTGGCGATGACCGATACAAGAGCGGAATTCGTGCTCTCGAAGCCGAAAAAGCTGAAATAGAGCGGGACTTCGGCGAGGCGCTGGATTGGCAGGAATTGCCATCCAAGCTTGCCAGTCGCATTGCCGTGCATCTCCCAAATGCTGATCCGACAGACCCCAGCCAGTTTCCGCGGCTTCACGCTTGGATGCTGGACAAGATGCAGCGTTTCCGCCGTGTTTTCGCTGCACGCGTTAAAAATCTGGACCTCGGTCCCTCGGATGATTTTGATGAGATGCTAGGATGAACGCCACCATCTATCACAACCCGCGCTGTTCGAAATCGCGTGAGGCGCTGGCGATCCTTCAGGATGCCGGTGCCGAGGTGACGGTGGTCGAATATCTAAAGACCCCGCCGTCGCGCGACGAACTGGCGCGGCTTTATGCCAAGGCAAGGATGTCGCCACGCGACGGGCTGCGCAAGGCGGAGGCGGGCGCCAAGCTGCTCAAGGAGGCGTCGGACGATGCGATCCTCGACGCCATGGCCGCCGACCCGATCCTGATCGAACGGCCGCTGGTGGAAACCGACAAGGGCGTCCACCTTGGCCGCCCGCCCGAAGCGATCCGCGAAATTCTCTAGGCCGCAGCGGCGGTGCCGAGGATCTCTTCGGTCACGTCGATCTTGGTGCCGTAGAGATAGCGCGCGACGCCATCCTCGACGGTGACGTCCGCAGTCACCCGCATCCAGCGCAACTGGCCATCGGGACGGCGAATCTTGGCTTCGAAGGTGAAGCTTCCGCACTCGGCGATCGCCGCCTCGCGCAGCCGCCGCAGCTCCTCGCGCGATTCGGCGGAATACATTGCGAGAATATCCTCGCGCTGCACGGGAGCGCCGCACTCCAGCCCGAACAGGTCGTACACGCCGTCGCTCCAGCTGAGCGAATCGTCGCTGAGATCGCATTCCCAACGCGCGTGAAGCGGCTGTAATTGTTGCGAAGTCGTGTTCATGCGGACTGGTTACCAAGCGTATTGCTAAAGTCCAGTGAAGGCGTGACCTTTCGTTGCCTTATGGGTATCGCCGACATCATGTCAGCTGGCCCCGACGACTCGCTGCTCCTGGAGCCCGGCCGCAATTGCTGGCGCGCGGCACAGGCCAGCCGCCTCTCGGTCATCGTCGATGCCGAGGATTATTTCCGCGTCGCGCGCGATGCGATGCTCCGCGCGAAGAAGCAGATATTGCTGATCGGCTGGGACTTCGACGCCCGCATCCTGTTGACGCACGACGATCCCCCCGCCCACCCGGAGGCACCGCGCGAAGTGGGCGCGTTCATCAGCTGGCTGGTGCGCCAGAAGCCCGATCTTGAGGTGCATATCCTGCGCTGGGACTTTGGCGCGCTAACGGCGATGCTGCGGGGCCGCACCCTTGAGACGCTCGTAAAATGGAAGCTGGCAAAGCGGATCCATCTGAAGCTCGATTCAACCCACCCGCCTGGCGCGTCGCATCATCAGAAGATCGTGGTGATCGACGACTGCATCGCCTTTTGCGGCGGGATCGACATGACGCTGGGCCGTTGGGACACGCGCGCCCATTCGGACGACGATCCGGGCCGGACCAATCCGGGCGGCGAGCGCTACATGCCGTGGCACGATGCGACGACCGCGATCCAGGGACCAGCCGCCGCGATGCTGGGCGATCTGTGCCGGGAGCGCTGGCATCGCGCGGGCGGGCATCGGCTGGAGCGGCCCGAGGTTGAGCATGAGTGCTGGCCCGACGGGCTGGCCACCGACTTCACCGACATTCGCGTCGCTATCGCGCGCACTCAGCCCGAACTGAATGGCGATGCACCGGTGCAGGAGATCGAGAAACTCTATCTCGACCTGATCGGCACGGCGCGCCGCTTCGTCTATGCCGAGAGCCAGTATTTTGCCTCGCGCGCGATCGCCGAAGCCATCGCCAAACGTCTTGCCGAGCCCGATGGGCCGGAATTCGTCATCGTCAATCCGTGCCACGCCGATGGCTGGCTGGAACAGACCGCGATGGACACGGCGCGCGCGCGGCTGTTTCTGGCACTGAAGCAGCGCGACCCGCACGATCGCCTGCGCCTCTACCACCCCTACACTGCGGCAGGCGACGCGATCTATGTCCATGCCAAGGTGCTGGTGGTGGATGACCGGTTCCTGCGGGTCGGATCCTCCAACTTCAACAACCGCTCGCTCGGCCTCGACACCGAATGCGACGTGGCGCTCGCCGCGCGAACCCCGGACGAGGCATCGCGGATCGCCGCAATCCGCAACGGCCTGCTCGCCGAACATCTCGGCACCGACTCGCTGACAGTCGCGAATGCGATTGCCGAGAAGGACGCGCTGATCGCCGCAGTCGAGGCATTGCGCGGCACCGGCCGCTCGTTGCGGCGATATGAAGTTCCCGACCTCAGCGCGGTCGAGGAATGGCTGGCAGAAAACCAGATTCTCGATGCGGGCGATGAGTCCCCGTTCGAGGCGCTGAGCAAGGGCGGCCTGCTTCGGCACCTCTAACGCGGGTCAGTTCTCGGGCGGCAGCCGCTCGAACACCCATTCATGGTTCTCGCGGATCCACGCAGGGACCGGTTTGCCCGCGCCGCTGCGCGAGGGGCGGAAGCGGAAGCGTTCGCGGATCAGGCGACAGGTCAGCGCATCGAGCCGCGGCACCCCGCTCGATCCGACCACATCGCATTCGGTGACGCGGCCGTTGGTTTCGACCAGATAAAGTACGGTCACCCGCCCGCCGATCCCGGCGTCGGCGAGGTCGTCGGGATAATCCGAATCGCGGATGTCGCCACGAACCCAGCGCGGCGGGATCGCGTCGGGATCGCCCGCCCCACGCCCGTCGCCGCTGCCGCCTGCGCCAAAGCCGTCGCCCTGCCCGCCCGCGCCACTCCCGGGGCCGGGGGTGTCGGCAGCGCCGCTGGTTGCCTGAGTGCTGTCCGAAGCCTTCTCGGTCACCGGCATGGGCGGTGGTGGCAACGGCAGCGGCACCTCCGGCTCGGGTACCTCCA
>JBHYGP010000595.1:0-8429 GCA_051858935.1 Sphingomonas sp. | reverse complement strand
AAAAACTCCCCAAGCGACTCGATCCGCGCGGCGCGATAGCCGGTTTCTTCCTCCAGCTCGCGCGCGGCGGCGATCTCGTCCGCCTCATCGTCGCCGCCATCGCCGATCAGTCCGGCGGGCAGCTCGAGGCAATTGCGGCTGAGCGGGACACGATATTGCTCGACCAGCAGCAAATGCCCGTCGTCATCCACCGCAACGATCACCGCCGCACGGATGCCGCGCGCACGCGACACAAATTCCCACCGGCCCTGCTTCTTCGCGGTGATGAACTTCCCCTGCCACACGGTCTCGACCGGAGCGTCGGCATCGGGAAAGCTCACAGCTCGATCAGCCGGTCGGGCAGCTCGTTGGTATCGGTCGCGGTCTTGGGGAAATGCGTCGTCAGCACCGCGCCGATCCGCGTCACCGCATCGGCCATGCCGCCCGCCGGATCGCCTGCGCGCACCTTGTCGACCAAAGCGACCATCGCATCGCCCCACACGCCCTCTTCGACCTTCGCCAGAATCGCTTCATCGGCGATGATCTCGGCGCGGTGTTCGGCAAGGCTGACATAGAGCAGCACGCCGACGCGCTCGGCGGTACGTTTCTCGGCACTCGCCTTGAAGAACTGCACCGCGCGCCGCCGCACCCGACGCCCGCGCACCGCACCGGGAATCAGCACCCCGCGCATCGGCAACGCCTCGAACCCGAACCGCACCGCCAGGAAGATCGCCGCCTGGATCACCACCAGCAGCGCCAGTTGCAGGTGCCGCTCGGCCTCTCCCCAGCCGCCGGTGAACAGCGCCAGCTTGGCGTCGAGCAGGTCGGGGAAGAAAGCAAACAGCCCCAATGCCGCGAGCATCGCCGCTCCGGCATAATAGAGCGAAACGTCGTGATAATGGTCCGACCAGTCGGTGACGATCGTCACGATCTCACCGTCCGTACCGCGCTCCGCCTCCGCCACTGCCGCAGTGACGCGGGCGTGTTCCTCCGCCGTGAATCGCCGTGCCATCACCATCCCCCCGATGCGCCGCCGCCGCCGAACGACCCCCCGCCGCCGCCAAAGCCGCCACCGCCCCCACCCCAGGAGCCGCCACCGCCGCCCCAGGACGATCCGCCGCCGCCGCCCCAGCCGGGGCCCCAGATCACCACGGGCGCGCGGCCGCCACGGTATTTCTTGCCGCGTGCCGCGCCGATGATGATTGGCAGGACGACGAAGAGCAGGATCGCAAGCCAGAAGATCAGCACGATCACCCCGGCGCCGTCCTTCTTGCGCGACTTGCCGCTGTCGATCAGCTGCTTGGCGCGCGCCTCGGCGGCCTCCAATGGGAGTTTGAGCTGCTCGTTGATCGCGGCGGCACCCGCCATGATCCCGCCGGGCATGTCCTTGTCCTTGAAGCGCGGGATGATCGTATCGCGGATGATCATCCCCGACAGCGCGTCGGTCATGATCGGCTCAAGCCCATAGCCGACCTCGATCCGCACCTTGCGTTCATTGGGTGCGACCAGCAGGATAATGCCGTTGTCGGCGTCCTTTTGCCCGATCTGCCATTCCCGACCGAGCTTGTAGCCGAAATCCTCGATCGGATAGCCTTGCAGGTCGGGCACGGTCGCGACCACCAGCTGCCGCCCGGTCGCCTTCTCGGTCGCCTCGGACATGGCGGTCAGTTCAGCTTCCTGCGCGGAGCTGAGCAGCTCCGCCGCATCGACCACCCGCCCGGTCAGCTTGGGAAAACTCTGCGCCGACGCCGCCTGCCCCGCGAACGCGGCGAGCAGTAAGGCGAGAACCAGATGCACGAACCTCATGGTGTTGCTCCCGGTACGTTGATTTCACGGATGATCGCGGCGCTGCCGGCAAGGATTGCCCCGGGCATGTTCCCCGAACGGATACGCGGGATGATGGTGTCGGTGATAATCGCCTTCGCCTCCTCGTCGCGCAACACGCCTTCCAACCCATAGCCAACTTCGATGCGCGCCTGACGTTCGGTCGGCGCGACGATCAGCATCACGCCGTCGTCGATGTCGAACCGGCCGATCTTCCAGGTGCGGCCCAGCTCCAACCCGACCTCCTCGATCTTGCGGCCGTTCAGCGTCGGCAGAGTGACGACAACGAACTGACTACGCGTCGCTTGCTCGGTTTTTAGCAGCGCCCGCTCAAGCAGCGCCTCCTTGTCCGGCGGCAACAGATCAGCGTTATCGACAACCCGGCCCGTTAGCTCGGGCACGGTCGGCGATGCCTCTGTCGTCGGCCCGGACCCTGCCGTCCCGCACCCGGCGAGGAGCAGGAACGGCAGGAGGCGCAGCCCGATCAGTTGCCGTTCCCGAAATCCACCTTGGGCGCAGTGTCGGCGCCTGGGGTGGTCGCCTGGAACGGGGCCATCGGCTTGGCGCCGTAAAAGATCTTGGCGCCGATCGCGTCGGGGAAGGTGCGGATGGTGGTGTTATAGCTCTGCACCGCCTCGTTATAATCGCGGCGGGCGATGCCGATGCGATTCTCCGTCCCTTCCAGCTGGGTCATCAGCGTGGCGTAGTTGCCTTGGCTCTTGAGCTCGGGATAGGCTTCCTGCAGCCGCTGGAGTGTCAGCGTCACCCCTGCCTGCACCCGGTCATAGGCGGCGAGCTTGGCGGGATCAGTGAGGTCGGCATCGCTCACGCGCACCTGAGTCGCGGCGGCGCGCGCCTGCGTCACTTCGACCAGGATCGCCTTTTCCTGCCCACCCGCCGCGCGGACGGTGGAGACGAGGTTCGGAATCAGGTCGGCGCGGCGCTGATACTGATTCTGCACCTCCGCCCATTTCGCCTTGGCATTTTCTTCGGCGGTTGGAACGCTGTTGAGCCCACAGGCGGACAGCATGGCCGCAGCAACCAGCGCGGCAACCAGACGAAGCTTCATCGCGGAAAATCCCTCATAGTGTGTCGTATCCATACGACACCCCGAATCTAGGGACCCCATCTCTCCTGTGCAATGGAAACCGGAAATTTGCTCCCCGCCCGCGCGTTGGCTAGCCTTGGCAAGCAACCAAAGGGGGAGCGTTTATGCTCAAGGAATTCCGTACCTTCATCGCGCGCGGCAATGTGCTGGACCTCGCCGTTGGGGTCATCATCGGCGCGGCGTTCGGGACGATCACCAAATCTCTGACCGACGACATCATCATGCCGGTGGTCGGATGGATTTTCGGCGGATTCGACTTTTCCAGCTACTTCATCCGGCTGGGCCCCATTCCCGAAACCTATACCGGTGCCCCGACCAACTATGCTGCGCTGAAAGAGGCAGGCGTGCCACTGTTCGGCTTCGGCCAGTTCATCACCGTGGCGATCAACTTCCTGATCCTCGCTTTCATCGTCTTCCTGCTGGTGCGTTCGGTCAACAAGCTGCTGGCCAAGGCCGAGAAGGAGAAAGCCGAGGGCGTCGCCCCGCCTGCGGCCGACCCGGCCGATGTCGTGCTGCTGCGTGAAATCCGCGACGAACTGAAGAAGAAGAACAGCGCCGCCTGACGATCAGGCTGCCGCGAGATCCTCGGCGGTCGCATCCGCAAGGCTGGTGCCGTCGAGAATCCGCGCAGTTTCGTCGCGCACACGCGCCATCGCGTGGCGGATTGCGCAGCTCGCCTCGTTCTTGCAGTCGAGGCAGGGGCGGTATGCCGTGCGGCTGACGCACGGCACCAGCGCCAGCGGCCCTTCGATCACGCGGATGATCTCACCCAGCGAGATCAGGTGATTGGCGCGCGCCAGGCGATAGCCGCCCATCTTGCCGCGCGTCGACAGGATGAACCCGGCCTCGCGCAAGTCGGCCAAGATCAGTTCGAGGAATTTGCGCGGTACATTCGCCTCGGCGGCGATCCGCGTCATCGGCGTCGGCGCGCCGTCCCGCGGCTGCTTCGCCAGAAACAGCATGGCGCGCAGGGCGTAACGGGAACGCTGGGTGAGCATGTTCAAGCCTTTGCGCTCACTTTGTGGCGTGCACAAGGCCAAATCCCACCCTTTTCATTCGGATTCCCCGCCCTATATTGTCGGGTGCCGGGTTCGCCCGGCTATGACGATAAATTGTGGCGTGCAATAGACGCAGCGGACCCGGGGGCAGTACCCGGCGGCTCCACCAGAAATTGTGGCCAGAAACCGAAAGGTGCCTGGAGACCGTTTCTGACGGGGCCGAACCAGGATCGACGTGTGTTGAAAAGCGTTTCTTTCGTTCGGAATGGGACCACCGTGACGGCCCATACTCACAAGTGCCAACGATAACGAAGCACTCGCTATTGCGGCGTAATCCCACGGCTTAACGGCCCAAGATTACTCTAAAATGCGCGGTTGGACCGCACCGGGCAACAGAAGCGGATTCCAGCGGTACGGGGGGCACCGGGCAACAGAAGCCCCCCACTATTTCCCCTTTGCCAATCGCTCTTCCTCGGCACTGAACGCCGAGCGTCCCTTGCTCACAGGCGGGGTGGCGGTGGCGAAGAAGGCGACGCCCTTGCCCGTCGCGCGGTCGATCCATAGCCCCGAGCGCAGGCCATAAGCCTCGCCCGCATGGCCGATCCGGGTGCGCCCATCGCCGAACAGGTCGTCATCGCATCCGGTCTGCGCAGTCGGCAGCGTGGTCACTGCAAGCCCATATTGGCAGTAGAAGCCCCCGCTCGTATCGCCATTGGCACCGTCAAAGCGCCACGCGACGCGCTCCAGCTCGGCGATCGATTGCGGCTTCAGGAAGCTCCCGTCGTTGCGGATCAGCATCGCGCCGATCACCGCCAGATCGCGCATCGACGCGCGCAGCCCGCCCTGCGGCGAAAACAGCGCGCCATTTTCCCCGAGCCGATACGCGGCCAGATCGCAGCCCGAGGTCGCGATCACCGGGCAATCTGGCCGCTTGCCCTTGAGGTCGTCCAGCGCGACCTCCCCGCTCGCGCGGACCAGCACGACGTGCCGCGCGATCTTGGCGTCCGAACAGGTTGACCAGTTGAAGCATGCGTCGAGCTTCAACGGCGCGAGCACATGGCGCTGCATCAGCCGGTCGAACCGCTCGCCGCCCGCCTTCTCCATCACGCTCGCGATCACGGGAAAGGCGACGTTGGAATAGCGGAAATGGCTGCCCGGCGCGTGCTGCGTGTCCCACAGCGCGGGCCGCGCGATAACATCGGCAAGCGCAGCGCCAAGCTGCACGCGATACTCGTCGGGATCGATCAGTCCCGACTGGTGCGACAGCAAGTGGCGCAGCGTCACCGGCACATCGGGAAAGGCCGGGTTACGCACCCGCCAGCCCAGTATCTCCGACACGTCGCGATCGAGATCGAGCTGTTCCGCCTCGACCATCCGCATGACGCCGAGCGCGACCACCAGCTTGGAAATGCTGGCGATCCGCACCGGATCGTCGGCGGTGACGTGGCGGCCGGTGGTCCGATCCGCCAGACCGCTGGCGCGCGCCGTCGTCACCCCCTTGGCATCGAACGCGACCCGCACCTCCGCCGGGCGGGTGGTCGCACAGCCGGCAAGCAGCGCCGAGGCGACAAGCGCGACCCCGCGCATCACCCCTTCTTCGCCGCGATGTAGCGATCGACCTCTTCCTCCAGCACGTTCAGTGGCACCGCGCCATTGGCCAGCACGACCTCATGGAAATCGCGGATGTCGAACTTCGCGCCCAGCGCACCTTCCGCCTTCTTGCGCAGCTCAGCGATCTTGAGCTGGCCGATCATATAGCTCGTCGCCTGCCCCGGATTGTTGATGTAGCGGTTGACCTCACGCTCGATATCGGCGGGCGAGATCGACGAATTCGCCTTGAAATAGTCGATCGCCTGTTCGCGGCTCCACTTCTTGGCGTGCAGCCCGGTGTCGGTCACCAGCCGGATCGCGCGCCACATCTGGAGCGAGAGCATGCCGAATTCCGAATAGGGATCGGCATAGCCGCCCATCTCCTTCGCCAGCCGCTCGGTATAGAGGCCCCAGCCCTCGCTATAGACGCTGTAGCCGCCGAAACGGCGGAACTTGGGCAACCCCTCCAGCTCCATCGCGCGCGCGATCTGGAAATGATGCCCCGGTGCGCCCTCATGCACCGCAATCCCCTCAAGCTGGATCTTCTGTACCTGGTCCATATTGGCGAGGTTGGTGTAATAGATGCCCGGGCGCGACCCGTCGGGCGCGGGGCGGTTGTAGAAGGCGACCGGCGCGGTCCCCTCGCGCCATTTCTCGACCGCGCGCACCTCCAGCTTCGCCTTGGGCAGACGATGGAACCAGCGCGGGGCGGCATCCATCATCCGTGCGACCACCCCGCGCGCCTCGACCAGATAGGCTTCGCGACCAGCGTCAGTATTGGGATATTTGAACTTGGGATCGGTGCGGATCGCGTCGAAGAAGGATTCCAGCGTTCCAGCGTAGCCGACCCGGGTCTTTACCGCCTCCATCTCCGTGCGGATCGCGGCGACCTGATCGAGCCCGATCTGGTGGATCTGCTCCGCCGTCAGGTCGGTCGTGGTATTCTGCGCCAGCCGGTTGGCATAAAAGGCCGCGCCATTGGGCAGGCTCCACGCGCCGTCATTGCCCTTCGCCTTGGGCTCGATCTCGTCGAGCACCGCGAACAGCGTGTCGAAGCCACGCTTGAACGGCCCGGTCAGCGCCCTTTCGGCGTCCGCGATCAGCGCCGCCTTTTCGGCATCGCCAATCTCGAGCGCCCTCACCTTCTTGCGGAAATCGGCGAGCAGCGTGCTGTCCTCACCCGGCCCGAATGGCGCACCGGTGATGACTTTCCGCGCATCCTCGCGCGCGGGCTTGAACACCATTTTCGGTGGCACGATGCCCTTCTTCGCCTGATCGCGCATCGTCGCGGCAACCTCACGCATCACCCGCTCGGTCTCGGCGATGCGGGCGATATAAGCGCGCGCGTCGGCCACGCTGGCGACGCGATGGTTGTTGATCAGGAACACCGGGATCTGCCCCGCCGGGCTGCCATTGGTCGATACCGGAAAGCCATAGTCGCGGAACTTGAACGACCCGCGCGAGCGCTCGACCTGGGTTTCGTACAGCCGGTAGCTCAGTCGTGCCTGCGGCCCCAGCCTGGCAGGATCGAATTGCGCGCGCATCTGCTTCAGCGTCGCCTCGGCCATCGCCATGCGCTTCTCGCCACTCGCGCGGCTATAATCGTCGAGCTTGTCGTAATTGGTCCTAAGGCCCAGCGCTGTTTGCGATTCCGGGCTCAGCGCGACATTGGCGTCGAACGCGGCGTCGAGGAACGCGTTGAGCCGCGCATCCTCCGCCCGGGTATCGGTAGCAGCAGCTTGAGGCTGGGGCGCGGCGTTCGAGACGAGCGCGGGGGCGGCGACGCTGGCGAGCAGAAGGGGAAGGGCGAGACGCAGGGTCACGGGCAATTTCCTAAGCGGGAGGAATGACATGCCCTCACGCTATCGCCTGTTGCCGGGCCGGGCAAACCGCGCGCCAACAAAAAGGGCTCCGGTTTCCCGGAGCCCCCTTCGTTTAGCGATCGTCGGAACGATCAGTCGTCGCTGCCGCCGGTCAGAAAGGCGGGGAGGCCGATATTCTCGCCGCCCTCGTCCTTCGCTTCCGAACGCGCCGGACGGTCGTTGCGGTCGCCCCGGTCGCGGCGCGGGCCCCGATCGCGCTCGCCGCCACGGCCGCCTTCGCGACGACGGTCGCCGCCACGGCCGCCTTCGCGGTCGCCACGCTCGCTGCGCTCACGCGGCTCGCGGGCAGGACGGGTGTCCTCCAGCTCGGCACCGGTTTCCTGATCGACGACGCGCATCGACAGGCGCACCTTGCCGCGCTGGTCGATTTCGAGAACCTTGACCTTGACCTCCTGGCCTTCGCTCAGGACGTCGCTGACCTTCTCGACGCGCTCGTTGCGGATTTCCGAAACGTGGACGAGACCGTCCTTGCCGCCCATGAAATTCACGAACGCGCCGAAATCGACCAGGTTGACGACCTTGCCGTTGTAGACCTTGCCGACCTCTGCCTCTTCGACGATGCCCTTGATCCAGTTCATCGCGGCTTCGATCTGGCTGACGTCGGACGAGCTGACCTTGATCACACCCTCATCGTCGATGTCGACCTTGGCGCCGGTGGTGGCGACGATCTCGCGGATCACCTTGCCGCCGGTGCCGATGACGTCGCGGATCTTCGACTTGTCGATCTGCATCGTCTCGATACGCGGGGCATGCGCCGACAGTTCGGTGCGGGTTTCGCCCAGCGCCTTGGCCATTTCGCCCAGGATGTGCGCGCGGCCTTCCTTGGCCTGTGCCAGCGCGACGCGCATGATCTCGTCGGTGATGCCGGCGACCTTGATGTCCATCTGCATCGTGGTGATGCCTTCGGACGTGCCGGCGACCTTGAAGTCCATGTCGCCCAGATGATCCTCGTCACCCAGAATGTCCGACAGGATCGCGAAATCCTTGCCTTCCAGGATCAGGCCCATGGCGATGCCCGACACCGGACGCTTGAGCGGAACGCCCGCG
>JBHYGP010000594.1:0-8443 GCA_051858935.1 Sphingomonas sp. | reverse complement strand
TATGGCTATCGCCCGTTCCCCGACGAACAGATCGACGCGGTGATCCGCCTCGTTGCAGATATCAAGGACCGTTACGCGATCACGCGCGGCAATGTCGTCGGCCATTCGGACATTGCGCCGGCGCGCAAGCAGGATCCGGGCGAGCTGTTTCCCTGGGGGAAGCTGGCCAGATTGCGGCTCGCATTGCCGCGCCCGACCAAAAATCTGATGGACCCTGGCTGGACCGATGGTGGCTTCCTGCTCGCGCTCGAGCGGTTCGGCTATGATGTGCGCGATGCACTGGCGGCGACAGTCGCGTTCCAGCGGCGCTTTCGGCCCGAGCTGATCGACGGCACGATCGACGCCGAATGCCGCATGCTGCTGCTGGCGCTGCTGCTACCCAAACCGCAGGGCGAGGATTGATGTTTTCCAGCGTGCCCGAAGGGGCGCCGGTACTGACTGCCGCTGCGATGCGTGCGGCGGAGGCGCGGGTGATCGCCGCCGGATCGAGCGTCACCGAGTTGATGGAGCGCGCCGGGACGGGTGTCGCCGAACGGGTCCATCGCCTCGCGGCGGGCAGCGAAGTGCTGATCCTGTGCGGGCCGGGCAATAATGGCGGCGACGGATACGTCGCGGCGCGGGTCTTGGCGCAGCGCGGGATGGCGGTGCGGGCGGCCGCGCTGGGGGAGCCGAAGACTAAAGCTGCGGCTGCGGCGCGGGCGGCGTGGACCGGGCCGGTCGAGCTGTTGTCGGGGGACACCGAGGCTGCGCCCGTGATTGTCGATGCGTTGTTCGGGACCGGCCTCGCGCGCGGGCTCGACCCCGCGCTGGCTGAGCTTATGCGGCGACTGATCGACCACGCGCGGCTGTCGATTGCGGTCGATCTGCCGAGCGGGTTCGAGACCGATCATGGCGGCGATTTTGGTGTGGCGCTGCCGAATTTCGATGTGACGCTGGCGCTGGGATCGCTCAAGCCCGCGCATGTGCTGCATCCATCGGCGCAGTATTGCGGGGCCGTGCGGCTGGTCGAGATCGGGCTGGGCGCGATCGACGTGCCGGTGCGGGCGCTCGCCCGACCGGCGCTCGCGAAGCCCGGCCCGGAGGCGCACAAATATAATCGCGGTATGGTGGCCGTGGTGTCCGGCCCCATGCACGGCGCGTCGGAACTGGCGGCGCGGGCGGCGTACCGTGCCGGAGCAGGCTATGTGTTGCTGCTGACCGGCGGGTTGCCGAGCCCGCCGCACGCGATTGTCCGGCAGCGGTGGAGCACGGAGGCGCTGGACGATAAGCGGATCGGCGCGGTGGTGATCGGGCCGGGACTGGGGCGTGATGATCGCGCGCAGGAGAAGCTCGACGTCGTGCTGGCCAGTGAGCGACCGCTGGTGATCGACGGCGATGCGCTGCATCTGCTCGACCTGAACACGCTCAAGAATCGCGTCGCGCCGTCCGTACTTACCCCCCATGCGGGCGAGTTCGATGCGCTGTTCGGCGCTGGGCAGGGTAGCAAGATCGAGCGGACTCAGGACGCTGCTGCGCGCTCGGGTGCGGTGGTGGTATTCAAGGGAGCGGACACCGTGATCGCACGGCCTGATGGCTGGACTAACGTCGCGCCGATGGGCAATCCGTGGCTCTCCGTTGCCGGGACCGGCGACGTGCTGGCGGGCGCCATCGCCGCGATGCTGGCGCAGGACGGCTGGGACCCGCTCCGCGCCGCCAGCGACGGCGTGTGGCTGCATGGCGAGGCAGCGCGCATCCTCGACCGCTGTTTCCTCGCCGACGAACTGGCGGATGCGCTTCCGCACGCCTATGAGCGCGCACGATGAGTGAAGACGAGATGATCGTGCGGGTCGCCGCGCGCGGGGATGGGGTGACGGCGGACGGACGGCATGCCGCACTGGCAGCGCCGGGCGACCGGCTGCGCGCCGATGGCAGCGTTGCGCGCGGGCCGCGTCATGTCGAGCCGCCGTGCCGCCACTTTCCCGAATGCGGCGGGTGCCAACTCCAGCACCTCGACGATGCAGCCTATGGCGAATTCCTGACGATGCGCATTGCGGGCGCGCTGGCCCAGCACGGCCTGACCGCCGACATCCGCGCGCCGATCCTCTCGCCGCCGCGCACCCGCCGCCGCGCGACGCTGCATGCCGAGCGGCGTGGGCGGCAGGTGCATCTGGGCTTTACCGAGCAGGCGAGCCATCGGCTGATCGATGTGCAGCAATGCGAGGTGCTTGATCCGTGGCTGTTCTCGCTGCTTCAGCCATTGCGCGGGCTGCTCGCGTCGCATCTGCCGCCGAGCCGGCGGGTCAATGTCCACCTCGCGCTGACCGATCAGGGACCGGATGTGCTGGTCGAGGGGCTGGTGACCGATAGCCTCAAGGCCGTCGAGGCGGTAACCGCCTTCGCCATGCGCCACGCGCTCGGGCGGCTCAGCGTCGATGACGGGATGGGGCCGGAGGCGCGGTGGGAGCCCGATCCGGTGACGGTGACGTTCGGCGGCGTGGCGGTGCCGTTCCCGGCCGCGAGCTTCCTGCAGGCGACGCCTGAGGGGGAGGCGGCCTTGGTCGCATCGGTGCGTGAGGCGGTCGGCGGGGCGAAGACGATCGCCGACTTGTTCGCCGGACTCGGCACCTTCACTTTCGCAATGGACCCCAAGGCAAAGGTCTATGCCGGCGAGGGCGCGCGCGACGCGATCCTGTCGCTCAAGGCCGCCGCCGGACGCGGCCTGCGCCAGGTTTTCGCCGAACATCGCGACCTGTTCCGCCGCCCGCTCACCGCGAAGGAGCTCGACCTGTTCGACGCGGTGATCCTCGATCCGCCGCGTGCTGGGGCTAAGGAGCAGGCGGTCGAGCTGGCGGCGAGCAAGGCACCGGTGATCGCCTATGTCTCGTGCAATCCCGCGACCTTCGCGCGCGATGCGGAGGCTTTGGTCAAGGGCGGGTACAAGCTCGACTGGGTGCAACCGGTGGGGCAGTTCCGCTGGTCCACCCATGCGGAGCTGGCGGCGCGGTTCAGCCGCTGACCGCGCTCCTGCGAAGGCAGGAGCCCAGAGTTATTCGGCTTCCCGCTGCCACCCGGGGCTCCTGCCTGCGCAGGAGCACTGGAGTCACGGATAATCCGCCCGCACGAAATACAGCCCGTCCGACGGCGCGTTGAGGCCGAGGCGAGCGCGGTCCTTTGCCTCGAGTGCGGCGCGCAGGTCGTCGGCGCTCCACTGGCCGCGCCCGACCATCGACAGGCATCCGACCATAGATCGCACCTGATGATGCAGGAACGAGCGCGCTGAGGCGTGGATCGCGATCTCGTCGCCCTGCCGCACCACGTCGAGCCGGTCGAGCGACTTCAACGGGCTGGCCGACTGGCAATGGACCGACCGGAAGGTGGTGAAATCATGCGTGCCGACCAGCATCTGCGCGGCATCGTGCATCGCATCGGCGTCGAGATCGGCGGGGACGCGCCATTTCAGCCCCGCATCGAAGGTCAGCGGCGCGCGGCGGTTGGCGATGCGATAGACATAATGGCGCGCGATGCAGGAAAAGCGCGCGTGCCAGTCGTCGGGCACCGCCTCGCACGCGAGGATCGCGACCGGCACCTTGCGCAGATGCGCGTTGAGCGCCTCCATCAGCCGGAACGGGGCGATGTCCTTCTCGATATCGGTATGCGCGCGCATGCCCAGCGCATGGACCCCGGCATCGGTGCGCCCGGCGGCATGGACCAGTGCATCCTCCCCGGTGATGCCGTGCAGCGCATCTTCGATCGCCCCCTGCACGCTAGGGCCGTGATCCTGGTACTGCCAGCCCATGAAGGGGCGGCCGTCATATTCCACGGTGAGCGCGAAGCGGGTCACAGCTGGGTGCCCGGCGGGATCGGGAAGCCGTTGAGGAGTTCGCGGGTGGTGACGACGCCGCGTCCCGCGCGCTGGACGCGGGTAGGGCGGATCGCTCCCTCGCGACACTGGATCGTCAGCGCGTCGTCCAGCACCAATCCGTCGCCCCGGCGAAGGCCGGGGCCGCCCGTGGCGGAGGTCGTCGCGTCCCTCTCGCGATCCCGGCCTTCGCCGGGATGACGGGAGGCGGCGAGGACGCGGATTCGCTCGCCGTCATGCGCGAACCACGCGCCCGGCGGGTTGAACGCGCGGATCTGGCGTTCGACCGCGTCGGCGGGCTGGTCGAAGTTCAGCCGGGTTTCCCCCTTGTCGATCTTCGCGGCATAGGTGACGCCCTCTTCCGGCTGCGCCACCGCCGGATGCCCGTCGAAATCGCCCAGCACCTGCACCATCAGCCGCGCGCCCAGCTCCGCCAGTTCGGCGGTCAACTCGCCCGCGGTCTTGCCGTCGATCGGCGTGCGCCCTTCCAGCCGCACCGGGCCGGTGTCGAGCCCCGCCTCCATCTGCATGATCCCGACGCCGGTATCCGCATCCCCGGCCAGAATCGCACGCTGGATCGGCGCCGCGCCGCGCCAGCGGGGGAGGAGCGAGGCGTGGACGTTGAGGCAGCCCAGGCGCGGGGCCTCCAGCACGCTGACCGGCAGGATCAGGCCATAGGCCGCGACCACCGCGACATCGGCGTTGAGCGCGGCAAAGGCGGCGACGGCGTCGGGGTCTTTCTTGAACGACAAAGGCGTGCGCACCGCGATCCCCAGCTCCTCCGCGCGTGCATGGACGGGGGAGGGGGTCAGCGCCTTGCCGCGCCGCCCGCCGGGGCGCGGCGGCTGGCTATACGCCGCGACGACATCGTGTCCCGCTTCGACCAGCGCATTTAGGGTCGGCACCGCGAAATCGGGGGTGCCCATGAAGATGATCCGCATGATGCCCCCTTCGCCGCTTGGCATGGGGGCAGGCAAGCCCCTATGTCGCATCAATGGCATCGCCCGAGATCGAAACCCTCACCCAAGCCCTGTCGCGGCTCCCCGGCCTTGGCCCGCGATCGGCGCGGCGGGCGGTGTTGCATCTGCTCAAGAAGCGCGAGACCGCGCTCGACCCGTTGCTGCGCGCGCTGGAAGCGGTGAGCGAACGGCTCGCGACCTGCTCGACCTGCGGCAATGTCGACACGTCGGACCCGTGCGCGGTGTGCGCCGACCCGCGTCGCGACACGCGGCAGCTGTGCGTCGTCGAGGAAGTCGCCGATCTGTGGGCGCTGGAACGCTCGCGGCTGTTTCCGGGCAAATTCCATGTGCTTGGCGGCAAGCTCTCCGCGCTCGACGGGGTGCGGCCCGAGGATCTGGCGATCGACAGCCTCGTCACCCGCATCGCTGCGGGTGGGGTCGATGAGGTCGTGCTGGCGATGAACGCGACGCTGGAGGGCCAGACCACCGCGCACTACATTGCCGAGCGGCTGGAAGGCTATCCGGTGCGGCTGACCCAGCTCGCGCACGGCCTGCCGGTTGGCGGCGAGCTGGACTATCTGGACGAGGGCACATTGGCGCAGGCGCTGCGCGCGCGGCGGCCGGTCGCCTGATCACGCTGATCGGAAATCTGCGGGTCGCGCGGAATTGACCCCGTGCGGGGCAACACCTAAATTGGCGCGATGGCCATTCTCCCGATCCTCGAAGTTCCCGATCCGCGTCTCAAGACCGTCTCCACCCCGGTCGAAACGGTCGACGACGATCTGCGCGCGCTGATCGCCGACATGTTCGACACCATGTACGACGCCCCCGGCATCGGTCTCGCCGCGATTCAGGTCGGCGTGCCCAAGCGCGTGCTGGTCATGGACCTTCAGGAGGAAGAGGACGAGGAGGGCAAGCCGATCAAGGCGCCGCGCGTCTTCATCAACCCCGAAATCCTCGACCCCGCGGACGAGATGAACACCTATACCGAAGGCTGCCTGTCGGTCCCCGACCAGTTCGCCGATGTCGATCGCCCCGCGACCTGCCGGGTGAAGTGGCTGGACGAACACGGCGTCGCGCATGACGAGCAGTTCACCGGCCTGCTCGCGACCTGCATCCAGCATGAGATGGACCATCTCGAGGGGATCGTGTTCCTCGACCACCTCTCGCGGCTCAAGCGTCAGATGATCATGAAAAAGCTGGAAAAGGCGCGCCGTCTGGCGGCTTGAGGTTTATCCGATAAGCTCATTTTCGTCGTCCCGGGCTTGACCCGGGACGGGGCTTCTTCTTTCTAGTTCGTCGAAACAAGGCAGCCTGGCCCCGGGTCAAGCCCGGGGCGACGATGGGTGCGGGTCAGGCGCTCCAACCCCCATCCGACAGCCCAGCAATCCGCGCCTTGGCCGCGCGATACTCCGCGTCCAGCCGGTCAACGAACTCCGCGACCGGCTGCACTTCATGCACCGCGCCGATGCCCTGGCCCGAACCCCAGATGTCGCGCCACGCCTTGGCCTTGCTGTTGCCGCCGGAGCCGAAATTCATCGCGCTGGGATCGCTGGCCGGCAGATTGTCGGGGTCTAGCCCCGCCGCCTCGATCGAGCGGCGCAAATAGTTGCCGTGCACCCCGGTGAACAGATTTGTATAGACAATATCGGACGCGCCGCTGTCGACGATGCCCTGCTTGTAGCTCGCCTCGGCATTCGCCTCCGCCGTCGCGATGAAGGGCGATCCGATATAGGCAAGGTCGGCGCCCATCGCCTGTGCGGCGAGGATCGCACCGCCATTGGCGATCGATCCCGACAGGATGATCGGCCCGTCGAACCACGCGCGCGTTTCCTGCACGAAGGCAAACGGGCTGAGCTGACCGGCATGGCCGCCCGCGCCGGTGCAGACGAGGATCAGGCCATCCGCGCCCTTTTCCACCGCCTTGTGCGCAAAGCGATCGTTGATGACGTCGTGCAGCGTGATGCCGCCCCAGCCATGCACGGCCTGATTCAACTGCTCTTGCGCGCCGAGTGAGGTGATCACGATCGGCACCTGCCATTTACCGCAGGTGACGAGATCCGCCTCAAGCCGGTCGTTCGAGCGGTGCACGATCTGGTTGACCGCATAGGGTGCGGCGGGACGATCGGGATTGTCGCGGTTCCACGCCGCCAGTTCCTCGGTGATCTGGTGCAGCCATTCGTCGAGCTGGCTCTGCGGCCGCGCGTTGAGCGCGGGGAACGAGCCGACGATGCCCGCCTTGCACTGGGCAATAACCAGTTCGGGGCCGGAGACGATGAAGAGCGGCGACCCGATGACGGGCAGCCGCAGGCGATCGAAGAGAGCGGGCAGGGCCATACCCGTTTCATAGACGAACCGAATTGCGTGTCCAGTCGCTTTACGTAAACGGCAAGGGTGGGCGTACCGGGAGTTCTAAAATTCATCGTCGCCCCGGGCTTGACCCGGGGCCGGGCTGTTTCTGCTACGGTAGAAGAAGGAGCCCTGTCCCGGGTCAAGCCCGGGACGACGAAGGGGGGTTCAGTCGATCCTTCTCAACCCCGACCGAAACCGCCGCTGGCGCTCGGCATAATTCTGCGCCGAGAACAGTAACCCGGCGCGCGTGGTTGCATCGACCTCGCGGATCGCGCGGGCGGGGCTGCCGACGATCAGGCTGCCGGGCGGGAATTCCTTGCCCTCGGTCACCAAGGCGCCGGCACCGATCAGGCAATCGTCGCCGATCACCGCGCGGTTCAACACGATCGCGCCCATGCCCACGAGCACGCGGTTGCCCAGCGTGCACCCGTGCAGGATCGCGTGATGGCCGACCGTGCAATCCTCGCCCACGGTCAGCGGCGCGCCGGGATCGGAATGGAGCATCGCCCCCTCCTGCACATTGCTCCGCGCGCCGAGGATGATGGGCGTATTGTCGGCGCGGATCACGGCGCCGAACCAGATGCTCGACCCCGCCGCCAGCCGCGCATCGCCGATCACGTCGGCGCTGGGCGCGATCCAGGCATCCGCATCGATCTGTGGCGCAACGTCTTCAAAGGCATAGATCGGCATGCGGCTCTCCCGGTCGGCGGCAATTTCGGCCGGAGGCGGAACGTCCGGCGGCTTCAACCGTATTGCATGTAACTCGGCGACGCCGGGACGGATACGGGAGACACACAATGATCAACCTGATCGTACTTCTGATCGTGGGCGGTGTGCTTGGCTGGTTGGCCAGCATCGTGATGCGTACCGATGCCCAGCAGGGCATTTTCCTCAACATCGTGGTGGGAATCGTGGGCGCGCTGCTCGCGGGACTGCTGATCGCGCCGATGATCGGCGGCGGCACCATCACACAGGGATCCTTCAGCGTCAGCTCGCTGCTGGTCTCATTCCTGGGCGCGGTTGTTCTGCTCGGGATCGTCAACCTGGTTCGCCGCGGCTCGGTCCGCTGACGGACTTCGCGTTTGCCCCTTCCCAAGCCCTCACGGGGTGGCCTCTCGGCCGCCCCGTTTTTTTAGAACGTGGGAAGGCCAGGAATGGAAACGCCGAACGCGAGCGCGATGCCGACTGCGCCGCACAACAGGGCAAGGGTCGAGGACATCGAGAACAGACCCCAGCCGACCGCCGTCACCATTGCGGGATTCGGACGCGCCGCGCGGCGATTTTGTTCGGCCGA
>JBHYGP010000593.1:5633-8489 GCA_051858935.1 Sphingomonas sp. | reverse complement strand
GGACGCCCTCGCGGCTGACGCTGCCGCCGCGTACGTCGCTGACGGCGATCTTGTCGATTTCGTCAAGGAAGACGATGCCGTTGGCCTCGGCATCGGCGAGCGCGACGCGGGCGACGTCGTCCTGGTCGAGACGCTTGTCGGCTTCTTCTTCGACCAGCTTGGCCCAGGCGGCGTGGACGTTCATCTTGCGGCGCTTGAGCTGGGGGCCGCCAAGGCCCTTCATCATCTCGCCGATGTTGATCATCTGCGGGCCGGCGCCGGGGATGTCGAAGGGCATGCCGCCGGACGCTTCGACTTCGATCTCGATTTCGGTATTGTCGAGATGGCCGGAGTTGAGCCGTTCGCGGAAGGCTTCGCGGGTGGCCTGCGAGCTGTCCTTGCCGGTGAGCGCGTCGAGCAGGCGGGTCATCGCCGCGGCCTCGGCCTTGTCCTTGACCGCGCTGCGGCGGCGTTCGCGTTCGAGGCGGATGGCTTCCTCGACCAGGTCGCGGGCGATCTGTTCGACGTCGCGGCCGACATAGCCGACTTCGGTGAATTTGGTCGCCTCGACCTTCACGAACGGGGCGTCGGCGAGCTTGGCCAGACGGCGGCTGATCTCGGTCTTGCCGCAGCCGGTCGGGCCGATCATCAGGATGTTCTTGGGCGTTACCTCATCGCGCAGATCGGCGCGCAACTGCTGACGGCGCCAGCGGTTGCGCAGCGCGACGGCGACCGCGCGCTTGGCGTCGCGCTGGCCGATGATGTGCGCGTCGAGCGCGGCGACGATGGCTTTGGGGGTGAGGCTGTCGGTCATGGCGGGGGTCAAATTCTCTGGTTCGATGCGGTCGGTTCAAGTTCGGCGTCGGGCGCTGCGGCAAGCCATGCTTCGGCCTCGGCCATGGTCATGAAGATGCGCAGGCGCGGATGGCTTTGGGTGCGTTCGGCCTGCATCTTGTTGAGGCGGCTGCCGACCACCGATGCGGCGCGGCCGGTGGTGAGCGCGAGCCCGCCCTCGGCGATCTGGGGCAGCAGGTCGGCGACCTCATTGGTCTGGACCGGGAAGTCGCGCGAGTCGATCAGCACATCGTAATCGTCGCGGATTGCGCGGATCTGCTGTGCCCGGGCGCCCGAGGCGGCGGCGAATTCCTGTACCGTCTCGACCGTCCAGAAGTCGCGGATAACGACGAGCATGCGGTTACGACGCGGGTCGTAGTCGATCTTGAATTTCATGCGGCGTCGAGGGCTTCGAGGGTCAGGCGGTCGTTGGTGTAGACGCACAATTCGGCGGCGATGGCCATCGCCTTGCGGCACATCGTCTCGGCATCGGGCTCGTAGTCGTTGAGCGCTCGGGCGGCGGCAAGGGCGAAATTGCCGCCCGATCCGATCGCGGCGATGCCCGCTTCGGGCTCCAGCACATCGCCGTTGCCGGTGACGATCAATGTGGTCGTCTTGTCCGCGACGATCAGCATCGCCTCAAGATTGCGGAGGAATTTGTCGGTGCGCCAGTCCTTTGCCAGCTCAACCGCCGCGCGGAGCAGCTGGCCCTGATGGCGCTCCAGCTTGGCCTCAAGCCGTTCGAACAGAGTGAACGCGTCAGCGGTCGCGCCAGCGAACCCGGCGATGACGCTGCCGTCACCCAGCGGGCGCACCTTGCGCGCATTGGGCTTCATCACGGTCGAACCCTGCGAGACCTGGCCATCGCCGACGATGACCACGCGGCCGCCCTTGCGCACGGAGAGGATGGTAGTGCCGTGCCACTGTATCTTGTCGCTCATGGGCCGGGATATGGGGAAGGGGGCTTGGACTTGCCAAGACCCCCGCCCGAAACTGACGAAGTTCCGCGGAAGCGCCGCGATCCTGTCAGCTTCTACTTCTCCACCCCCTTGATCTTCCCCCATTGGCGCGCGGCGGTGTAGCCGAGATAGCCGGTGCCGAAGAGCGCGTAGAGCGATTCCGGGATGCCGTTGAGATAGGCGTTCATCGCTGCCGCGATGCCCTTGGCCATGTCGGGCTGGACCGCGCCGATCAGGCCCATCGGGATCGCCCAGAGCAGCAGGACATACATGACGTAAAGGAAGCTCGGTCGCGCGCGGCTGGTCCAGGGGTCGGGGGATTGCGCTTCGGCGACGATGGCCGAGAGCTGGGTGCGGACCGCCTCCATCTCCTGCGTGCCTTCGAGCTTGATGAGTTCGAGCTTGGCGGCGTCGCGCGCCTTGGGGTCGGGGATGATCTTGTCGATCAGGCCGGCGATCGGGCCGATCAGGCTTTCGATGATGCTCATGATGTGTCTCCTGACGAAACTGACAAAAATGCCGGGCTAGGAACCGATGCGGTTCGCGAGCCAGCCGTAGAGAAAGGCTTCGTTGGCAGGGCGGCTTTCGGCGAGTGCGATGTAGCGTTCGCCCTGCAGCGCCTCGACCGCCTTGAGCAGCACGCGCTCGCCGCGCGCGCCACGCGTGTCGAGGAACGCGGCGAGCGCGGCGAGGGTGATCGGGCCGATCTGGCCATCGACGCCTATGTCGGGATAGTCGCGGTCGTTGCGATTGAGGCCATTGAGCGACCGTTGCAGGAAGCGCGCTGCGACTGCGGGGCCCATGTTGACGCCGGTGTCGAACAGCTCGGCGGCGAGCGCTGGCGCGCGTTCCGCGATCTGGTCGAGCCGCGGCCGGAGCCAGTAGAGACGGCGGTAGATGGCGGCGGCCTCACTGCGCGGAAAGACGCGCATATCGCCGGCATAGCCATGCGCGCGGGCGACGCGCTGCGTGACGCCCCAGCGGGTTGCGCCGCCACGGTCGGCGGGATGGTCGCTATAGCCGCCCTCACGGGCGATCACGTCGTCGATCAGTTGGTCGATGGTCATGGTCTGTTCCTCCTCAC
>JBHYGP010000593.1:1843-5623 GCA_051858935.1 Sphingomonas sp. | reverse complement strand
TATGGTTCGTTGTAGGAAAGGGGGTTGTTCGTCGCGACACGTTGGGGTCGCGTCGTCCGGTAGGCAGGCGGAAGAAGCTGGGCCCCGGCTCAAGGCCGGGGTGACGAGAGGGTGGGGAGCGGTTAGACGGGCGCATGGCCAAGACACGACCCGATCAGCTGCTCGTCGAACGCGGGCTTGCCGAGAGCCGCACGCGGGCGCAGGCGCTGATCCTGGCGGGGCTGGTGTTCAGCGGCGACAAGCGCGTGGACAAGCCGGGACAGGCGATCGCGCCCGATGCGCCGCTGACCGTCAAGGGCCGCGACCATCCGTGGGTGTCGCGCGGCGGGGTCAAGCTGGCGCATGCGCTAAATCATTTCGGGATCGACCCGGCGGGCATGGTGGCGATCGATGTCGGATCGTCGACCGGGGGCTTTACCGATGTGCTGCTGAGCCGGGGGGCGGTTCGGGTTTATGCGGTGGACAGCGGGACCAACCAGCTGGCGTGGAAGCTGCGGCAGGACGAGCGCGTGGTGGTGCATGAGCAGACCAGCGCGCGGGTGCTGACGGCGGCGCACATCCCCGAGTCCGTAGACATCGTGGTGTGCGATGCGAGCTTCATTTCGCTGGCCAAGGTGCTCGAGCGCCCCTTCGCGTTCGTGCGCGAGGGGGCGTGGGTGGTCGCGCTGATCAAGCCGCAGTTCGAGGCGGGGCGCGGTGAAGTCGGCAAGGGCGGCGTGGTGCGCGATGCCGCGGTGCATGAACGGGTATGCGCCGAGGTCGTCGGCTGGCTGGAAGGGATTGGCTGGAGCGTCGCGGGGGTGACGACCAGCCCGATCACCGGGCCGGAGGGGAATGTCGAGTTTCTGGTCGCGGCGCGCGCCGGGGCGGCGGGGAATGGCGCGGCTGAGCCGGTTTTTGAAGCGCGGCTATAGTTCGCGTGCGACGACACGGGTCGCCGAGATCATCACGAACACGCCGACCGCCGCCGCGACCACGCCCCAGATCCAGTCGGCGAAGATGGAACCGAGATAGATCAGCGCGACCGCGAGGATTGCGGCCTGAACAATGCCTACCCCCCAGACAAAGGATCGATATTTGCGGCAAAGGTAGCTGAATCCACCCAGCATCGCCACGCCGGTGACGGCGGCGATCCCGATATGGATGCCGGTCCAGATCATCACCCCGGCGACGACAATAGCCGTGAGCGTAATCAGCCCGAAAAAGGTCCGCATTGCGAGCGGAACCGGATCGACCTGGTTGGTAATCCTGACTTCCTGAACCATGACGCACCACCTGATCCGAGCAATGATCATAGGAGCGTAGCGGGTCCCGGTCGAAACGCAATTATCCGCGCACCGGAGACATATTTCGTGTCTGCGCGCCTTGCCGCGTGTGCAGCGAATCCCGTTTCGGGTATGCTGGGCGCGGTGTGACGATTCTGTGACTCGACATGGCGCGCGGAGAGGCGCAGCATGTGTCATCCTTGGGGGAGGATGTGATGCGGATGTCGTTGATTCACACTGCTACCGAACTGTTTCGCGAGACGCCTGCGGAGGCGTCGCCGCCTGAGCCTGCGGTGCGCTGGTGCGCCTATGTCGAGGCGATCGGGGCGTGCACGTTATTGGTGATCGCCGGAGTGGCGTTGGCGGGCTGAAACCGACCTAGAGCAGCTTGGCCCGTTCCGCCGCGCGCACCGCCGTGCGCCCGACGGGCGGTGGCTTGGCCGGATCGGGCCATGACGGCGCGGTGGTCCAGCCGAGATGGGGGAGGCTGACGCTGCGCTTGCCCGACAGGTCGGTGCGCGCGACGATCAGGCCCTTTTCCTCGATATGCGCCATCATGCGCTTGGCACGGCCCATCGAGCTGGTGCCGTAGAGGGCGGCGATGCGCGCGTCGGACGGGCAGGGTTCGCCGGTGCGCGCGGCCTTGGCGATGCCGAGGAAGGGGGCGAGCATTTCCTCGGGCAGCGATGCGGCGAGGGTGAGCGCGTCGTCCCAGCCGGTGCGGTCGGTGATGCCGACGCGGGCGAGCGCGAGCGCGGAGCGGAAATCGGGCAGGTCGATGCCCGGATCGACGCCGCGCATCCGGCAGCGCACGCCATAATCCTGAAAGATCGTGGCGAGCGGCGCGCGGCTGTCCTCGGCGCCGATCTCGGCAAGGATCGCGCGGCGGATCTCCTCCTGTTCGCCTTCTTCCAGCACCGGCATGTCGGGGACCGGGGCGGGGGCGGGGGTGGCGACGGCGCGCATGAGGTCGGCCATCGGCACCGGGGCGGGCGGCGGCGGGGGTGGTGTTTCGTCTTCGGTTGGCGGGGCGAAGAGCATGTCGCGCATCTCGCCGGTCGGGGCGGTGGGGAGCGGGGTCAGCTTGGGGCTCACCGCACGCGAGCCGGTCTGGACGGCGCCGATGCGGACACTGATCGGGCGGCGGGTGATCGCCGGGCCGAGCGCGAGGAACTCGCCGCGCGCGAGGTCGCGGATCGTGTCGGCCTGACGCCGGTCCATGCCCAGCAGGTCGGCGGCTCGGGCCATGTCGATGTCGAGAAAGGTGCGACCCATCAGGAAGTTCGACGCTTCGGCGGCGACGTTCTTGGCGAGCTTGGCAAGCCGCTGGGTGGCGATGACGCCGGCCAGGCCGCGCTTGCGACCGCGGCACATGAGGTTGGTCATCGCGGCGAGCGACGTGCGGCGGGCTTCCTCGGTCACTTCGCCGGCGGCGGCGGGAGCGAAGAGCTGGGCTTCGTCGACGACCGTGAGGACGGGATACCAGTGCTCGCGCGGGGCATCGAACAGCGCCGAGAGGAAGGCGGCGGCGGCGCGCATCTGGCCGTCGATTTCGAGGCCTTCAAGGTTGAGGACCACCGAGGCGCGGTGTTCGCGGACGCGCAGCGCGAGGCGGGCGAGTTCGGTGAGGCTGTATTCGGCGGCGTCGACGGCGATGTGGCCGAAGGCTTCGGACAGGCTGACGAAATCGCCCTCGGGATCGACTACCACCTGCTGGACGTATCCCGCGCTGCCTTCGAGCAGGCGGCGCAGAAGATGCGACTTGCCCGAGCCCGAATTGCCCTGAACGAGCAGACGGGTGGCGAGCAACTCCTCCAGATCGACGGCAACCGGGTTGCCGCCGCTGTCGAGTCCCATGTCGATACGGGCAGTCATTGGGGAGGGCTTTGGCGTATGGCGGGGGGTGGGGGCAAGGGGGTTGCGGTGGAAGCGGGCAATGAATCCTCCCCCGCAAGGGGGAGGTGGCAGGCGCAGCCTGACGGAGGGGGAGGAAGGGTTGTCGCTTGAGCGGTGAGGACGCAGCCGTCCTCCCCCTCCGTCGCCTTCGGCGCCACCTCCCCCTTGCGGGGGAGGATTGGTTACTTCTTCAGCCGCTCGGCCAGGAACGCGAGGATGTCGGTTTCGGTCGCCGCTTTGGCGGTCACATTGGCTTCGACCGACTGGCGCGATTTGGTCGGGGTGTCGTAGCTGTGCGTCGCGCCTTCGAACATGCGCAGGGCAATGTCGTGGCCAATGCCCTTGCTGCGCGCGACGAAGCTTTCGCAGAGCTTGGGTGAAACTTCTTCGTCCGCAGTACCCATGAACACGCGGACGGGGTGGTAGGGTTTGTAGCCGGTCTTGTCGAAGCGCTTCTTCAGGCCGCAACCGGGGTAGAGCGCGACGCCGGCGGAAAAGCCGATCTTGCGCATGTCGCCGGGCTTGTCGTCGGCCATCGCGGCGAGCGTGGCGCTGGCGCCGTTGGACCAGCCGAGCAGGGCGATGCGGTTGGGCGTCACGTCGGGGCGCGACTGGAGGT
>JBHYGP010000593.1:0-1833 GCA_051858935.1 Sphingomonas sp. | reverse complement strand
AGCGGAGCGCGCCATAGGCGTGGAGCGGGCGGAAATTGACTTCGTCGACCTCGGGCGGGCGATCGGCATAGGTGCCGGCGGCAAAGCCGGTCGGGTGGCCGACCGCGCCGAAATCATCGACCATCAGAGCGAGATAGCCGTTTTCGGCGAGGAGCTGGCCCCATGCCTTGTGCCGGAGTGCGAGGGTCGTGGCGTCGTAGCGGCCCTTGGCCAGCGATGAGTATGCGCCGCCGCGACCGTGCATCATCACGACTGCGGGTGCCTTTTCTGGGGCGTTGGCAGGTTTGAAGAGGTATCCCTTCACCTGCGTTTTGCCGTCGCGGCTGAGGAACTGGACTTCCTCGACCTGCACCTGCTGGGCAGCGACGGGGGCGGCGATGATCAGGGCGATGGGGGCGATGAAGTGGCGCATCCTATTTCCTCGCTGGCAGGGTGATGGTCTTTGCAACGCCGTCGCGGCGGGGGTCGGCGCCGCCGTCGAACTTGCCGTCGCGGATCATGACGCCGTGCAGGCCCGAATCCTCGCCCGTGCCGCCGCGCACTGTGACGCCGCGCTCCGCCATCGCGGCATGGAGCGCGGGGCTGAACTTGTCCGCCTCGCCGTTGAAGCTGCCGCCGCGTGCGACGAGGTTGGGGAGCGCGATGGCGTCGGCGACGGGGAGCTTCCAGTCGATCATCCCGACCAGAGCCTTGGACACATAGCCGAGGATCGCGTTGCCGCCGGGCGATCCGATCGCGCCGGCGAGGCTGCGGTCGGGGTTCAGGATGACCGTCGGCACCATCGACGAGCGCGGGCGCTTGCCGGGCGCAATCACGTTCGGGCCGGTCGGCACAAAGGAGAAGTCGGTCATCTGGTTGTTGAGGAAGAAGCCGTCGACCATGCGCCCGCTGCCGAAGAAGCTTTCGACCGTGGTGGTCATCGACACCGCGTTGCCGTCGCCGTCGATGACGATGAAGTGCGAGGTGCCGGCGACTTCACTGGTGGCATCGATGCGCGCGGCGATGGCGCCCGGGGGCGTGCCGGCGCTGGGTGCGGGACCGGCGCGGTCGCCGATCAGCGCGGCGCGGCCGGCGACATAGCCGGGGTCGAGCATGCCCTTGACGGGGACCGTCGCGACATCGCCGACATAGGCGTCGCGGTCGGCATACATCAGGCGGCTGGCCTCGGCATATTTGACCCAGGCGACGGGGTCGTTGGGGCCGCGCGATGCGATGTCGGTGCGCTCAATCATCGCCATCAGCTGCAACAGCCCGACGCCCGACGAGGGCGGGGGCGGGGCGCAGAGGATGTAGCTGCGATAGGGGTTGCACAGGCCTTCGCGCACGACCGGCTTGTAGGCGGCGAGGTCGGCCTCGGTCATGCTGCTGGCGAGATCGCCTTCGCGGACGCGGGCGACGATGCGGCGGGCGGTTTCGCCCCGGTACATCGCGTCCGGCCCCTGCGCAGCGAGGCGGCGAAGGAAGGTGGCATAGGCGGGGTTGCGCAGCGTGTCGCCGGTCTTGGTCTTGCTGCCATCGGCGTTGCGGAAATAGGCGAGCGAGTCGGGGGTGTTCGCCTGTGGCCCGCTGGAGTTGATGAAGCGACCGAGGCGGGCGGTGACGGTGAAGCCGTTGGCGGCGGTCTGCTGCGCATCGGCGAACAGGTCGCGCCAGGCGAGCTTGCCGTGCTTTTCCTGCGCCAGCGCCATCATGCGGACGACGCCGGGGACGCCGGTGGCGCGGCCGGAGAGGACGGCGGTGCGGAAGCCGAGCGGCTTGCCGTCCGGGCCCATCAGCATGTCGGGGGTGGCGCCAGCCGGGGCGGTTTCGCGGCCGTCATAGACGGTGACGGCT
>JBHYGP010000592.1:0-8495 GCA_051858935.1 Sphingomonas sp. | reverse complement strand
AACGCCAGTGTATTCTATGGGTGGCCGGGTGGGGGAGCGGGCCGGTGCCGCAAACAAACAAACGCCAACTTCCCGATTGACTCAAACGGTGCGGCGCAGCATTCCCGTTGCGTCGGCATCGGGCAACCGGTGAAGGCACGCGCGGGAGAGTTTTCGGGTTTCGCGACCCGGAACGCCGAAGGAGCAACCGCCCCGGAATCTCTCAGGCACCAGGGACCGCGCGGGCCACGACACTCTGGAAAGCGTCCTCCTTCGCCCACGGGCTTTGGCGGACCACCGAAGGGGTAAGCCCGCCGAAGCGCGCCGCGCGAAGGAGGGTCAAAGCTCTCAGGTTCCCGTGACAGAGGGGGCGACGGATGAATGGCCGCGCTGTGCGGCATTCCGTCGTCAATTCTGGAGCACGCGCGTGACCGACAGCCAAGATTCCGCAACGGTCGAACCCGAATTTGTCGAAGAGCTGATGCTGCTCCCACTCGACGCGTGGCATCGAGCGCGCGGTGGCCGGATGGTGCCGTTCGCGGGTTATGAAATGCCGGTCCAGTATGAAGGCATCATGGCCGAGCATCTGTGGGTGCGCGAATCGGCCGGGCTGTTCGATGTGTCGCATATGGGCCAGCTGTTGCTGTCGGGCGAAGGGCTCGACGCTGAACTCGAGAAGCTGATCCCCGCCGATGTCGCGGGCGTCGCGGTGGGGCAGCAGAAATATTCGCTGCTGCTTGCCGAGAATGGCGGCATTCTCGATGACCTGATGTTCAGCCGCTGGCCGGGTGGCATCTACATGGTCGTCAACGGCGCGTGCAAATGGGACGATATCGCGCATCTGCGTGAGTTTTTGCCAGACGCGATCGAGATCAATCACATGGACGAGCATGCGCTGCTGGCGCTGCAGGGTCCCAAGGCGTTCGACGCGCTCAAGCGCCATGTGACGGGCAAATATCCGCTCGACGCGCTGGTGTTCATGCGGGGCGGCAAGTTCGAGATCGGCGGGGTCGAGGCCTATATCAGCCGCTCGGGCTATACCGGCGAGGACGGGTTCGAAATCTCGATCCCCGCCGATCAGGCGGCGAAGGTCGCCGATTTGCTGTGCGGTGAGCCCGAGGTGAAGCCGATCGGCCTTGGCGCGCGCGATTCGCTGCGGCTGGAGGCGGATCTGCCGCTCTACGGCCATGACCTCGATCCCGACACGACGCCGATCATGGCGGCGCTGAACTTCGCGGTCGCGAGCAAGCGGCGGCGCGAGGAAGCGAACTTCCCGGGTGCCGAGCGCATCCTGCAGGAGCGCGAGAATGGCCCGATCCAGCGCCGCGTCGGCCTGATCGTCGAGGGGCGTCAGCCGGTGCGCGAAGGCGCGCTGGTGCTGGACGATGCCGGCAATGAGGTCGGCCGCGTCACGAGCGGCGGCTTTGCCCCGACCGTGCAGAAGCCAATCGCGATGGCCTATGTCCCGACCGCGATGGCCGCCATCGGCACGCGCGTGACGCTGAGCCAGCGCGGCAAGATCCATCATGGCGAAGTGGTCGCCATGCCCTTCGTTCCACACAATTATGTTCGCCAGGGAGCATCGAAATGAGCCGTTACTTCACCGAAGATCATGAATGGATCGAACTCGACGGCGAAATCGCGACCGTCGGCATCACCGAATATGCGCAGAGCCAGCTGGGCGACATCGTGTTCGTCGAGGTGCCCGAGGAGGGCAAGGAAGTCGCCAAGGGCGATGACGCCGCGGTGGTCGAGAGCGTCAAGGCGGCGAGCGACGTCTATGCGCCGGTTTCCGGCACGGTGGTCGAGGGCAACCCGGCACTGGAAGACAGCCCCGCGCTGGTCAACGAAGACCCCGAAGGCGATGGCTGGTTCTTCAAGATGACGCTGAGCGACACCAGCGAGCTCGACGGCCTGATGAACGAGAGCGCCTACGCGGATTTCGTGAGCAAGCTCTAAGTCCCCCTCCCGCGTGCGGGAGGGGCTAGGGGAGGGCGTGTCCATGGCCTCATGCGCTCCGCTTTAGACGATCTGACAGGCCCTCCCCCGACCCCTCCCGCAAGCGGGAGGGGAGAAGGAAGATTGATGCGCTACCTTCCCCTTACCCCGTCCGACCGGCAGGCGATGCTCGCTGCGGTCAATGCCGCGACGATCGATGATCTGTTCGCCGACGTCCCCGAAAGCGCGCGGCTGTCCGGGCCGGTCGCGGGGCTGCCGATGCATGCCAGCGAACTGGCGGTCGAGCGGCACATGTCGAAACTGGCGGCGAAAAATTTGTCGGCGGGGAGCGCGCCGTTCTTCCTCGGCTGCGGCGCGTACAAGCATCACGTCCCGGCGAGCGTCGATCACATCATCCAGCGCGGCGAGTTCCTGACCGCCTATACGCCGTACCAGCCCGAGATCGCGCAGGGCACGTTGCAGGTGATGTTCGAGTTTCAGACGCAGGTCGCGCGCCTGCTGGGCACCGATGTCGCCAATGCGTCGATGTATGACGGCTCGACCGCTTGCTGGGAGGCAATCGGCATGGCGCGGCGCATTACCAAGCGCGCCAAGGCGATCCTGTCGGGCGGGCTGCACCCGCATTATGTCTCGGTCGCCAACACCATGGCGAAGTACACCGGCGACACGCTGGTAACCGCGGTGCCGGAGCTGACCGCCGAGCCGGATACGGCGAAGCTGATCGACCTGATCGACGACGACACCTCGTGCGTCGTGGTCCAGTATCCCGACATTCTCGGCCGCATTTCCGACCTTTCGGCGCTGGCGGCGGCGTGTCAGGCGAAGAAGGCGCTGTTGGTCGCGGTCGTCACTGAACCGGTCGCGCTGGGCGCGATCAAGTCGCCGGGCGAGATGGGCGCGGACATCGTCGTCGGCGAGGGCCAGTCGATCGGCGTCGGGCTGCAGTTCGGCGGCCCCTATGTCGGCCTGTTCGGCTGCAAGGAAAAATATGTCCGCCAGATGCCCGGTCGCCTGACCGGCGAGACGGTGGATGCGGAGGGCAAGCGCGGTTTCGTGCTGACGCTGTCGACGCGCGAGCAGCATATCCGGCGCGAGAAGGCGACGTCGAACATCTGCACCTCGTCCGTGCTGTGCGCGCTGGCGTGGTCGGTGCACATGACGTTGCTGGGTGAGAAGGGGCTGCGGCAGCTGGCCGCGCTCAACCATGCCGGCGCGAGCGCGGCGGCGGATCGGCTGGCGCAGGTTCCGGGGGTCGAGCTGGTGACGCCGACCTTCTTCAACGAATTCACGCTGAAGTTGCCCAAGGAAGCGCGCCCGGTCGTGCGCGCACTCGCCGACAAGGGCATCCTCGCCGGCGTGTCGCTGGGCCGCCTCTATCCGGGCGAGGGGGCGTTGGAGAACGGTCTGGTCGTCGCGGTCACCGAAACCACCACGGCGGAGGATGTCGAAACCCTTGCCGCCGCGCTCCAGGAGGTGCTGGCATGAGCACGATCAACCAGAGCGGCTGGCGTCCGCAGATGAACGCGGTCGAGGGCGAGGCTGTAGCCACCTTCACCGGCAACCGCGCGTTGATGCTGGAAGAGGCGCTGATCTTCGAGATCGGATCGCTCGACACCACCGGCGTCGATTTCGCCGAAGCGCCCAAGGCGGAATCGCGGCTGGGCGGGCTGGAGCGGCACCGCGACATCGGCCTGCCGGGCCTGAGCGAGCCGGAGGCGGTGCGCCATTACACCCGCCTGTCGCGCCAGAATTACGGCATCGACCTCGGCTTCTTCCCACTGGGCAGCTGCACGATGAAGCACAATCCGCGCCTCAACGAGCGGATGGCGCGGCTGCCCGGTTTTGCCGACATTCACCCGCTCCAGCCGATCGACACGGTGCAGGGGGCACTGGAGGTGATCGATCAGCTGGCGCATTGGCTGGTCACGCTGACCGGCATGAAGGCCGTGGCGATGTCGCCCAAGGCGGGCGCGCATGGCGAACTGTGTGGCATTCTGGCGATCAAGGCGGCGCTGGAAGCGCGGGGCGAGGATCGCCGCGTGGTGCTGGTCCCCGAAAGCGCGCACGGCACCAACCCGGCGACGGCGGCGTTCGCGGGCTTCACGGTCGAGGATATTCCGGCGACCCCGGACGGGCGCGTCGATGTCGCGGCGCTGACCGCGCGGCTGGGGCCGGACGTGGCGGGGGTGATGATCACCAACCCCAATACCTGCGGCCTGTTCGAGCGTGACCTCAAGACGATCAGCGACGCGGTCCATGCCGCCGGCGGCTATGTCTATTGCGACGGCGCGAACTTCAACGCGATCGTTGGCAAGGTGCGCCCCGGCGACCTGGGCGTCGATGCGATGCACATCAACCTGCACAAGACCTTCTCCACCCCGCATGGCGGCGGCGGGCCGGGTTCGGGGCCGGTGGTGCTGTCGGAGGCGCTGGCGCCCTTCGCGCCGCTGCCGTTCGTCGAGCAGCAGGATGGCCGCTTCGTGCTGGTCGAAGAGGAAACCGCGGGCGAGCATCACGGGTCCAGCTTTGGCCGCATGGTCTCGTTCCACGGCCAGATGGGCATGTTCACCCGCGCGCTCACCTATATCCTGTCGCACGGCGCGGATGGGCTGAAGCAGGTGGCCGAGGACAGCGTGCTCAACGCCAACTATGTCCTGCGCAGCCTGGAGGATGTGCTCGACGCGCCCTTCGCCGCGAGTGGCCCGTGCATGCATGAGGCGATCTTCAGCGACCGTGGGCTGGCCGAGGGCTTCTCGACGCTCGACATTGCCAAGGGGCTGGTCGACGAGGGCTTCCACCCGATGACGGTCTATTTCCCGCTGGTCGTCCACGGCGCGATGCTGGTCGAGCCGACCGAGACCGAGAGCAAGGCGGCGCTGGACCAGTTCATCGGCGCGTTCCGATCGGTCGCGCAGCGCGCCAAGGCGGGCGATGCCGCGCTGAAATCCGCGCCGCACTTCGCGCCGCGCCGCCGGCTCGACGAGACGCTGGCCGCGCGCAAGCCGGTACTGGTGTGGAAGGAGCCGGCCCAGGCGCAGGCCGCCGAGTAACATTTTTCGTCTGTTTCACCGGGTTGGATTTCGATCTAACCTGGCTCCCAGGCGGGCGGCGGCTGTATGCCGTCGCCCGTTTCGCTGTCCGGGAGGAAAAGATGCGCAAGTCGATTGCCCTGATCATGACGATGGTCGCCGCCGTGCCGGCATTGGCGATGCAGGATCCCCGCATTCCGCGGGACGAGCAGGATGCCGACCGGATCGAGGCGCAGCGGATGTACGACCAGCAAAAGCAGCGCGATCAGGCCGAGGCGGATCGGGTCGCGAAAACCAATCTCGATCGCAAGACCGATTACGAACTCTATCTGGCGCGGCAAAAGGCCGAGCATGATGCCAAGATGGCCGCATGGCGCGCCGACGTGGCGCGGCGCGAGGCCGAGGCCGCGCGGGTGCGGGCCGATTGGGAGGCGCGGGTGGCGCGATGCAAGGCCGGTGACCGATCGGCCTGCGCCCCGAAGTGAGCGACCCGACTCCCTGGATCGTTGCTGAGGACAGCGGCGCGGTGCGCAAGCACGCGCCGGCGACATTGCGCAACCGGGAAGCGATCGTCGCGGAGCTGGCGGCGTTGTTGCCGGAGCGCGGGACGGTGCTGGAGGTGGCGAGCGGGAGCGGGGAGCATGCGGCGTATTTTGCCGAGCGCTTCCCCGCCCTGACCTTCGTCCCCAGCGATCCCGATGCGGCGGCGCGGGCGTCGATTGCGGCGTGGTGCGCCGGGCTGGCCAATGTCGCACCGCCGCTGGCGATCGATGCGGCGGCGGGGGACTGGCCGATCGCTGCCGCCGATGCGGTGCTGTGCATCAACATGGTGCATATCAGCCCGTGGGCGGCGACGGTCGGGCTGTTCCGCGCATGCGCCGCGCTGTTGCCGCCGGGCGGGCCGCTGATCCTCTACGGCCCCTATCGCGAGGCGGGGGTGGAGACGGCGGAGTCCAATCTGGCGTTCGATGACTCGCTGAAGGCGCGCAATCCGACGTGGGGCCTGCGCGATGTGGCGGATGTGGACCAGCTTGCGGTGGAGCACGGCTTCGCGCGCACCGGGCGGGTCGCGATGCCAGCGAATAATCTGATGCTGGTTTATCGCAATGGGGGCGGCGCGTAGGTTGACGTTGCGGGCCGCAGCTTCGGCTTAGAACGGGTTCAATCCGTAAGCTGCCTTTCGGCTAGCGACCCTGTTGCGAAGGTATGCCGTCGCAAGCTACTAAAGTGGCATGAGCGCAGTCGAAGCAATTTTAGCGATCGCGTTCGTATTGCCCATGATGCTCGCGATCTCTTGGGTTCGCGAAGAGTTACGGTTGGCTGAACCAAAGACCCGTTTCGGTTTCGGCATTGCTGCGCTTTTTGGGTCAGTGGCTACCTTTTCCGTCA
Organism: Sphingomonas sp.; assembly: GCA_051858935.1. Taxonomy (GTDB): domain Bacteria; phylum Pseudomonadota; class Alphaproteobacteria; order Sphingomonadales; family Sphingomonadaceae; genus Sphingomonas. Next base: position 2,139 of record JBHYGP010000592.1, on the reverse strand, counting down.
TACTGAAATTGCTCCCCGAACCTGCTGCGATAGAGGGCGATCTGCTTCTCATGACGCTGCTGATGGGAGGAGCTTCGATTTTTGCTGGCGGCTTTATCCTGTCGATGGCGCTTATCGGCAGTGCCGTCTGGCAAGCCTTTAAGCGATGGAAGTTCTACCGGAGCAACGGTCGCTAACCACCATTTTCAGCCATGCCCGCGCAGATGCCAGAATTCTGAAGACAGACGCCGCCCCCCACGCCAAAAACTGCCTCTAATCGTCGCCCACATCCGCAACCGCTTCGACCGGACCCGCGCGGCGCGCCAGTCCAAGCCGTTGCTCGCGCCAGGCGATGTAGAGGCCGCTGGCGACGATGATCGGGGCACCGATCCAGGTCCATTGGCTGGGCAGCACGCCGAACAGCACATAGCCATAGAGCGTGGCCCAGATCAGGCTGGAATAGTCCATCGGCACCACCGCCGAGACCGGGGCGAAGCGCAGCGCGGCGGTGAGCGCGAGCTGGCCCGCGCCGCCGATCAGCCCGATGCCGATCAGGATCGCGAAGGTCTGCCAGTCGTGCATCTGCGCGAAAAAGGGGTAGGCGATGGCGAGGGGCGGCACCGACAGCGTCGAGAACCAGAAGACGGTGGTCGCCGGCCGTTCGGTCTTGGCCATCTGGCGTAGCTGGATCGCGATCAGCGCGACGAAGAAGGCGGCGGTCAGCCCGACCAGCGCGCCGACGAGCGGGATATGCCCGTCGCCCGGCTGCGCGACCAGCACGACGCCGACGAAGCCCGCGACCACCGCCGCCCAGCGTCGCCAGCCGGTCTTTTCATGCAGCACGATCGCGCCGAGGATCGTGGCAAAGATCGGCGCGGTGAAGGAAAAGGTCGTCGCCTCCGCCAGCGGGAGCAGCAGCACCGCGCCGAAATTGAACACCATGCCGGTCAGCCCGATCACGGTGCGGTTCACATGCAGCCCGAACCGCTGCGTGCGGATCGACCGCATTCCGGGGCCGGCGGCGATCCAGGCGAGGATGAAGGGGATCGCGAACAGCTGACGAAACAGCATGATCTCGGCCAGATTGGCGCCGCCTTGCTCCGCCAGCTTGATCAGTGCGCCCATGGTCGAGAGCATCAGGATGGCGAGCAGGCGCAGGCCAAGGCCGGTAAGGACGCGATCACGATGCACCGCGCCTGCCTAGAGACGACGCTGCGGTGCGGCAAGGCGCGAAGGGGCGTGACGCGCCCCAAATCGCGCGCTAATCGCGCAGCCATGATCAAACGCGCACTCAACGTCACCCGCGAAGCGGACTTCGCCGCCTGGTATCAGGCCGTCATCACCGAAGCCGATATGGCCGAGGAAAGCGGCGTGCGCGGGTGCATGGTCATCCGGCCATGGGGCTATGGCATCTGGGAACGGATTCAGCGCCTGCTCGACGATCGCATCAAGGCGACGGGGCATGAGAATTGCTATTTCCCGCTGTTCATCCCGCTGTCCTACTTCGAGAAAGAGGCCGAGCATGTCGACGGCTTTGCCAAGGAAATGGCGGTCGTCACCCACCACCGGCTGATCCAGAAGGACGGGCGGCTGGTGCCCGATCCCGACGCGAAGCTGGAAGAGCCTCTGGTCGTTCGCCCGACATCGGAAACGGTGATCGGCGCGGCGATGGCGCGCTGGGTCCAGTCGTGGCGCGACCTTCCCGTCCTGATCAACCAATGGGCCAATGTCGTGCGCTGGGAAATGCGCACCCGCATGTTCCTGCGCACCGCCGAATTCCTGTGGCAGGAAGGGCATACCGCCCACGCCACGGTCGACGAGGCGCGCGAAGAGACGATGAAGATGCTGGAGGTCTATCGCGAGTTCGCGGAGACGTGTCTGGCGATGCCGGTTGTCGCGGGCGAGAAGCCGGAGAATGAGCGCTTCCCCGGAGCGGTCGCGACCTACAGCATCGAGGCGATGATGCAGGACGGCAAGGCGCTGCAGGCGGGCACCAGCCACTTCCTCGGCACTACCTTTTCCAGCGCGCAGGGCATCAAGTACCAGAATGCCGAGGGTGTTCAGGAACTGGCGCAGACGACCAGCTGGGGCGTCTCGACGCGCATGATCGGCGGCGTCATCATGGTGCATGGCGACGATGATGGCCTGCGCGTCCCGCCG
>JBHYGP010000591.1:0-8510 GCA_051858935.1 Sphingomonas sp. | reverse complement strand
CATCGCCGACGCGCTTGTGGTCCTGCGCCGAGCCAAAGGTGACGAAGGCGCTGCCGTCGGTGATGACGAAGAAGCTCGCTTCCTCGCCCTCCAGAAACTCCTCGATCACCGCTTCGCCGCCGGGCTTTTCGAAGATCGCGGCGATGGCGGCCTGCGCCTCGTCCTCGCTCATCGCGACGGTGACGCCCTTGCCCGCGGCGAGGCCGTCGGCCTTGATCACGACCGGTCGCCCGAAGTCGCGCGCCAGCACCGCCCGCGCAGTGTCGAGGTCGCTGACCCGGACATAGCCGGCGGTCGGGATATTCTCACGCGCGCACAGATCCTTGGTGAAGCCCTTCGACCCCTCCAACTGGGCAGCCGCCTGGCTTGGGCCGAACACCGGCAGGCCAGCGGCACGCAGCGCATCGCTCAGGCCATCGACCAGAGGCGCTTCGGGGCCGACCACGACGAAACCGATCGTATGGGCGCGGCAGAATTCGATCACCGCCGCGTGATCGGTCAGCTTCACGTCATGGCACGTCGCATGATCGGCGATTCCGGGGTTGCCGGGGATCGCATGCAGGCTATCGAGCCGGGGCGATTGCGCGAGCTTCCAGGCGAGCGCATGTTCGCGGCCACCCGACCCAAGCAACAGGACATTCATGTCAGACCCCTTCGACGACGACGATATGCCGCGGCTCGTAGCCGAGGGGCGGGAGGGGGACAATGATGCGCCGCTCAGCGTCGGCGAATTGTCGCAAAAACTGAAACGGATGGTCGAGGGCGAGTTCGGCCATGTTCGACTGCGCGGCGAGATTTCGGGGTATAAGCGCGCGGCGTCGGGCCATGTCTATCTGGCGCTGAAGGACGCCGATGCGGTGATCGACGGGGTGATGTGGCGCGGTGCCGCTGATCGCCTGCCGTTCCGCCCGCAGGACGGGGTCGAGGTCGTCGCGACCGGCAAGCTGACGACTTATCCCGGCCGGTCGAAATATCAGATCGTGATCGAGCGCATGGAGCTGGCCGGCGAGGGCGCGCTGATGGCTCTGTTCGAGAAGTTGAAGGCGCAGCTGGCGGGGGAGGGGCTGTTCGATCCCGCACGCAAGCGACCCCTGCCCTTCGCGCCGAAGGTGATCGGCGTCGTCACCTCGCCGACCGGCGCGGTGATCCGCGACATTCTCCATCGCCTCGCCGATCGCTTCCCGACGCGCGTGCTGGTCTGGCCGGTCAAGGTGCAGGGCGATGGCGCGGCGGCGGAGGTCGCGGCGGCGGTGCTCGGGTTCGACGCGATGCCGGACAATGGCCCGGTGCCGCGCCCGGATCTGGTGATCGTCGCGCGTGGCGGTGGGTCGATCGAGGACCTGTGGGCGTTTAACGAGGAGCCGGTCGTGCGTGCGGTCGCCGCGTGCCGCATCCCGGTGATCTCGGCAGTGGGGCATGAGACCGACACGACCCTGTGCGATTTCGCGGCAGACGTGCGCGCGCCGACCCCTACGGCAGCGGCGGAGATGGCGGTGCCGGTGCGCGCCGATTTGAGCCATCATATCGCGACGCTGGCGCTGCGTACCGAACGCTGTGCGCGCCGCTATCACGAGCGCGGCAATGAGCGGTTGCAGGCGCTGGTCCGCGTGCTCCCCCGCCGCGACGCGTTGTTGGGACCGCAGCGGCAAAGGGCTGACGACCTTGCGGCGCGGCTTGATCGCGGGCTGGAGCGGCGCGTGACGGTTGCGCGCGGGGTGCTCGACCGCGCGGGCGGGGCGCTGCGCCCGGCGGTGCTGGAGCGCAAGCTTGAAGGACTGCGGCACCGGCTCGACGGGGCGAGCAAGCTGCTCGATGCGGTCAATCCCGACAATCTGCTTCAGCGTGGCTATGTCCGCGTCGGCGCGAAGGCGAGCGGCAAGGTGATCGCCAGCGCGGCGGACGCGCGCGCGGCGGGCGCGCTGACCCTCCAGTTCGGGGACGGCTCCGTGGACGCGCGGGTTGAGCGCAGCGGCGGCAAGCCCTATGAAGAGAAGCCCGAACAGCCAGGCCTGTTCTGACCCGCCCCAACCGCGAAGAGTGAGCGTAGCCATGTTGATGTCGTCCAATTCCGCCCGCCCGGCGCGGCTGCATTATATGGCGAATGGTTTTCGTGTCCTTTCGTCGGGCGACCACGTCGTCTGCGCGGTGAGCGGAGAGAAGATTCCGCTCGACGCGCTGCGCTATTGGAGCGTGGCCAATCAGGAGGCCTATGCCTCGGCCGAGATCGCGACCAAGGCGATGACCCCGGCGTGAGGAAGATCGGTGGCACGATGATTGCGGGCGCGACGCTCGTTCTGATGGGCACCTGCAGCCTTGCGCCCGAGCCGATCGCGTCCGCCACCACAGCGCCGCCGCCCGTCGCCGCCCCGGTTGCGGCACCGACCCAATCGGCACAGGCGCGCAACGCCTTTCGCTTCGATGGGCCGATGATCCAGGGCGGGACCGTGCTCGGCACTGCGCCCGCACTGACCAGTCGGCTCACCCTGGACGGACGCGTGGTGCCGGTCGCCTCCGACGGCCGCTTCCTCATCGCGTTCGACCGCGATGCCCGGCCCAGCGCCGAGCTGGTCGCGACACGGGTCGATGGCAGCACGCTGCGCCAGACGCTGAAGATCCAGCCGCGCGCATGGCGGATCGAGCGGCTGAACACGTTGCCCCGTTTTGCCCAGCCCAGCGCCGAATTTCAGCGCCGCCGTCCTGCGGAACTGGCCCAGATCAACGCCGCGCGGGCGAAATCGCACGATGTGCAGGGGTGGCGTCAGGAGTTCATGTGGCCCGTGACCGGGCGTATCTCAGGCCTGTTCGGGTCGCAACGCATCTACAAGGGCGAGCCGGGTTCCTATCACTCGGGCGTTGACGTCGCCCGGCCGCGCGGCACTCCGGTGATCGCGCCCGCCGATGGGGTTGTGATCCTGGCCGCGCATCAGGACTTCACGCTCGAAGGGAAGCTGTTGATGCTTGACCATGGGATGGCGCTGAACAGCGCGTTCCTGCATCTGTCGCGGATCGACGTGAAGGTCGGCGACACTGTGCGGCGCGGTCAGACGATCGGCGCGATCGGCACCACCGGGCGCTCCACCGGGCCGCATCTCCATTGGGGGATGAAATGGGGGAGCGCGCGGATCGACCCGCTGCTGATCGCGGGGTCGATGCCGGTCACGGCGGATTAGCGCCGCCTCGTCTGAGGGGTTTCAGGACCGAAGTGTTTCACGATTTGTTTGCGCGCAGCCAGCCGGTGACGGACAGCCGTGGTCCGTCCGCCCAAGGCGCGACCTGGCTGACGCTGTGCGTCTGGGGTACCGCGAACAGACTGAGCGTGTTGAACGCCGGGACATAGCCCTCGGCGATCCCTCCGCTGCCGCCATGGAACAGCAGCAGTCCGCCCCATTCGGCGCGCCAGTTCCGGGTGAGACCGAAGACATAAGCGGCGCGGCGATTCTTGCCCGCGACATCGTCGGTGTGCGCAGTCAGGAAATCGCCCTTGCGATAGATCGTCGCCTGGGCGTCCGCAAAGGCGATATCGGTTGCGCCGCCGATCCGCGAAACCAGGTCGATCACCAGCTTGCTCGACATGAAGCGGGCAAACTCCGTCAGCGGATCGCTCAGGGCTGCGCGCGCGGCGGGGTCGTCGGGGACGTGAATGGAATCGTAGCGATACTGGAATCCGGTGCGTGCGGCGGCGTGCATCGTCTCCTCCAGCCGCTGGCGCTGCGCATCGGTCAGCGCAGCGAGCACGGCGGGGACCGTCTCGAACACCCGCTCGCCCGAATTCATCACTTGTCGCCAGTCATCCCGCGCGATCAGATGCGCGGCAAGCGCGTCCGCGCCCGCTCCGTCGAGAAACCGCGCGATCTGCACGCGCCCGTCGCGCGCGAAGCGTTCGGCGAGAGCATCAACGTCGATCGCGGGATCGAGCGAGAAGCCGGTGTCACTCATGCCGAAGTCAGCACCAGCCCGCCATCGCCCTCGCTCACCTTGACGGTCGCGCCGTCCTTCACCTCGCCGCGCAGAATCGCGTCGGCGAGCGGATCCTGCAGGTAGCGCTGGACGGCGCGTTTCAGGGGACGCGCGCCGTAGACGGGATCGTAACCGACGCGGCCAAGCCAGTCGCGCGCCTCCGGCGTCAGGTCGAGCGTGATCTTGCGGTCCTTGAGCAGCTTGCCCAGCCGCGCGACCTGGATGTCGACGATCGGCGCCATTTCGCTGCGGCCGAGCCGGTGGAACAGCACGATCTCGTCGAGACGGTTGAGGAACTCGGGTCGGAAATGGCTGCGGACGATCTCCATCACCTGCGGCTCGACGGCGGACACATCCTGTCCGTCCTCGAGTTGCGTCAGGAACTGGCTGCCAAGGTTCGAGGTCAGCACGATGATCGTGTTGGTGAAGTCTACCGTGCGGCCCTGACCATCGGTCAGGCGGCCGTCGTCGAGCACCTGGAGCAGGATGTTGAACACGTCGCCATGCGCTTTTTCGACCTCGTCGAACAGCACGACCTGATAGGGGCGGCGGCGGACGGCTTCGGTCAGCACGCCGCCTTCCTCGTAACCGACATAGCCCGGAGGCGCGCCGATCAGACGGGCCACCGAGTGCTTCTCCATGAACTCGCTCATGTCGATGCGCACCATCGCGGCGCTGTCGTCGAACAGGAATTCGGCGAGTGCCTTGGTCAGCTCGGTCTTGCCGACGCCGGTCGGGCCGAGGAACAGGAACGAGCCGAGCGGGCGGTTGGGGTCCTGAAGGCCGGCGCGGCTGCGGCGCACGGCGGTGGAGACGGCCTTGACCGCCGCTGCCTGCCCGATCACTCGCTTGCCGAGCTGCTCCTCCATCGCGAGCAATTTCTCGCGCTCGCCCTCCAGCATCCGATCCACGGGAATCCCGGTCCAGCGGCTGACGACGCCGGCGATGTCGTCGGCGGTTACTTCCTCGCGCAGCATCGCGACGCCGGTGGTGGCCTGCGCCTCGTCGAGCTGCTTGGTCAGCGCGGGGATCGTGCCGTAGTTGAGCTCCGCCATCTTGGCGAGGTCGCCGGCGCGCAGGGCTTGTTCGAGTTCGAGCCGGGCGGCGTCGAGCTGTTCCTTGATCTTCGCCTCGCCCGCGATCTTGTCCTTCTCCGCCTGCCAGCGGCCGGTCAGTTCGGCGGATTGCTGCTCGAGATTGGCGAGTTCGTGGCGAAGGTTGCCCAGACGGTCCTGCGAGGCGGCATCGGTTTCCTTGGCGAGCGCCATCTCTTCGATCTTGAGCTGGACGATGCGGCGGTCGAGATTTTCGATTTCCTCGGGCTTGCTCTCCACCTCCATGCGGATGCGGCTCGCGGCCTCGTCCATCAGGTCGATCGCCTTGTCGGGCAGGAAGCGGTCGGAGATGTAGCGGTTGGACAGGGTCGCCGCCGCGACGATCGCCGCATCGGTGATCCGAACCCCATGATGTAGCTCGTATTTGTCCTTGAGTCCGCGCAGGATCGAGATCGTGTCCTCGACCGTCGGCTCGCCGATGAAGACCGGCTGGAAGCGCCGCTGGAGCGCGGGGTCCTTCTCGACATGCTTGCGATACTCGTCGAGCGTGGTCGCGCCGATGCAATGCAGCTCGCCGCGGGCGAGGGCGGGTTTGAGCAGATTGCCCGCATCCATCGCGCCTTCGGATTTGCCCGCGCCGATCAGCGTGTGCATTTCGTCGATGAACAGGATGATGTGGCCGTCCGCGCCCTTCACCTCGTCGAGCACGCCCTTTAGCCGCTCCTCGAACTCGCCGCGATATTTGGCGCCCGCGATGAGGCTGCCCATGTCGAGCGACATCAGCGTGCGGTCCTTGAGCGTGTCGGGCACGTCGCCATTGGCGATGCGCAGCGCGAGACCCTCGGCGATCGCGGTCTTGCCGACGCCCGGGTCGCCGATCAGTACGGGGTTGTTCTTGGTGCGGCGGGCGAGGATCTGGATCGTGCGGCGAATTTCCTCGTCGCGGCCGATCACGGGGTCGAGCTTGCCGTCCTTGGCCGCTTGAGTCAGGTCGCGGGCGAATTTCTTGAGCGCGTCATAGCGGTCCTCGGCCCCCGCCGTATCGGCGGTGCGGCCGCCGCGCAGCTGGTCGATTGCGGCGTTTAGCGCTTCGGGCTTCAATCCTGCAGCGGCGAGTGCGCGCCCGGCGTTGGTGGTGCTGGAGAGAGTGAGTGCGAGCAGCATGCGTTCGACCGTGACGAAGCTGTCGCCGGACTTGCCGGCGATCTGTTCGGCCTGATCGAGCACGCGCACGGCGTCATTATCGAGCCCCGGAGCCTGCTGCGCGCCGCTGCCGGTGACGGCGGGAACGCGGGCGAGCGCCGCATCGGTTTCGGCGACCGCGCGCTTCGCATCACCCCCAGCCGCCTGGATCAACCCGGCGGCCATACCCTGCTCATCCTCCAGCAGCGCCTTGAGCAAATGCTCCGGGCTGATCCGCTGATGGTTCATGCGGATCGCGACGGTCTGCGCCGACTGGAGGAAGCCCTTGGCGCGGTCGGTGAACTTTTCGAGATTCATGATCGTCCCCGTTCTCTGTCGTCCGGGAGATGGTGTTGCATTTTGGCAACACAAGCCCCGCCGCAATAGTATTTCGCGCGGGTCGATGCTGCCGCGCGGATCGGTCAGCGGCAAGTTGGGAAAACAACGCAGGGTTGCGCGGCTTCGACAGGCCGGTATGTTGTTGCGGTCGATACCTTCCACACTGGGAATTCTCCGCACCATGAAATCAGCCTTTGTCAGCCTGACTGCGCTCGCGGTCGTGCTCAGTGCTCCCGCTTATGCCCAGCAGGCACCTGCCCCCGCAGTAGCAGCGGTGCCCGTCGCCGATCTCGTGAAGCGCGTGGACATTCCCTATGAGCAATTTGTGCTGGCCAATGGCCTGCGCGTCATCGTCCATACCGACCGCAAGGCTCCGATCGTCGGCGTCGCGGTCTGGTACGATGTCGGGTCGAAGCATGAGCCCAAGGGCAAGACCGGCTTCGCGCATCTGTTCGAGCATCTGATGTTCAATGGCTCCGAAAATTCGCCGGGCGAGTTTTTCGAGCCGCTGAAGGAAGTCGGCGCGACCGATTACAACGGCACCACCAATGTCGACCGGACCAACTATTTCCAGACTGTCCCCCGCGCGGCACTCGACCGGGCACTGTTCCTTGAGAGCGACCGGATGGGCTATCTGCTCGGCGCGGTGACGCAGGCGAAGCTCGATGAGCAGCGTGGTGTGGTGCAGAACGAGAAGCGCCAGGGCGACAACCAGCCCTATGGCCTGCTGCGCTACAAGATCAGCGAGGGGCTGTTCCCGGAGGGCCATCCCTATCGCCATTCGACGATCGGTTCGATGGCCGACCTCGATGCCGCCAGCCTGGATGATGTGAAGAACTGGTTTCGCCAATATTATGGCCCGAACAACGCCGTGCTGGTGCTGGCGGGCGATATCGACGCCAAGACTGCCAAGCCGCTGGTCGAGAAATATTTCGGCGCGATCAAGGCTGGCCCCAAGACGGCGGAGCCGAAGATCACCGTACCGACACTGGCCGAGGCGAAGGCCGAAGTGATGAAGGATCGCGTCGCAGTGACGCGCATCTATCGCATGTGGGCGGTCCCGGGCATGCGCGACGCGGATTCGACCGTGCTCGATGCGTCGATCGGCGTGCTCGGCGGCCTTGCCAGCTCGCGCCTCGACAATATTCTGGTCAAGCAGGAGAAGCTGGCGGTCGGCGTCGGCGCGTTCAATTCGACAATGGCGCAGGCCGGCATGGTGCTGATCTCCGCCGATGTCCGTCCCGGCGTCGATGCGGCAACGGTGGGCAAGCGGCTTGACGAGATCGTCGCCGACTATCTGAAGAACGGCCCGACCGCAGAGGAGCTGGAGCGTTACAAGACCCGCACCGCGTCGTCGCGCATCCGGGGCCTTGAATCGGTTGGCGGCTTTGGCGGCAAGGCGGTGACGCTGGCGTCGGGCGCACTCTACATGAACGATCCCGGTTATTATAAGAAGCAGCTGGCGACGCTCGCCGCCGTCACGCCCGAACAGGCGCGTGCGGTCACCGCCAAGTGGCTGTCGCGCCCTGCATACTCGCTGACGATCGAGCCCGGTGCGCGCGAAGCCTATGCTGAGGCCGCCACCACGCCCAAGGAAAAGGTCAAGGAAGCGCCCGAAGTGTTCAAGGGCACGCGCGGCGCGCTGCCTGACGTCGCCGAGGTCAAGGATATCGACTTCCCGGCGATCAGCCGCACCAAGCTGTCGAACGGCATCGAGCTGGTCTATGCCCAGCGCGACGCTGTGCCGGTAACGCAAGCGGTGATCACATTCGACGCGGGTACGGCGTCGGACGTGGCGAGCGCGCTCGGCACCGAGGGCATGACACTGTCGCTGATCGAAGAGGGCACCAAGACCCGCAATTCGGTGCAGATTGCCGAGGCGCAGGAGCGTCTGGGTGCCGGCATCAATGTCGGAAGCAGCGCTGACCGCGCGACCATTTCGCTGTTCACGCCGAGCCCGAACCTCAACGGTTCGCT
>JBHYGP010000590.1:0-8709 GCA_051858935.1 Sphingomonas sp. | reverse complement strand
CGGTTCGCGACCCGCGCGCTGATGACCGCGCTCGTCATCTTCGCCCTGTTCACCGCGATCACTCTCATCATGTGGGACGCGGTTTATGGCGTTGCGCAGGGACGCATTTCGGGCGGATCGATCACCGCCTTCGTCATCACCGCCGGCCTCGTCACCGGCGCGTTCGGCGCGCTGACCGAAGTCTATGGCGATCTGCTCCGCGCCTCGGGTGCTGCCGCGCGTCTCGCCGAGCTGCTGGCGGAAGAACCGGAAATTGCCGCTCCTGCCAACCCGGTCGCGCTGCCCGAGCCTCCGCAGGGGGCGATCGACTTTGCCGGCGTCACCTTCCGCTACCCGACCCGGCCCGAAGTCTCCGCGCTCGACGGGTTCAACCTGTCGGTCGCGCCCGGTGAGACGGTCGCAGTCGTTGGCCCGTCGGGCGCGGGCAAATCGACCCTCTTCCAGCTCGTCCAGCGCTTCTACGATCCCGAAGGCGGCGAGGTGCGCGTCGATGGCGTCAACCTGCGCGACGCAGATCCGGCACAGGTCCGCGCACGCATGGCGATGGTACCACAGGAAACCGTGATCTTCGCCGCCTCCGCCCGCGATAATCTCCGCTACGGTCGCTGGGACGCCACCGAGGAGCAGATCTGGCAGGCCGCCGAGGCCGCCAACGCGGCCGAATTCCTGCGCGAGCTTCCCCAGGGCCTCGACACCTTCCTCGGCGAAGACGGCGCGCGGCTCTCGGGCGGACAGCGCCAGCGCATCGCCATCGCCCGCGCCTTGCTTCGCGACGCCCCGATCCTGCTGCTCGACGAGGCAACCAGCGCGCTCGACGCCGAAAGCGAACGGCTGGTGCAGGACGCGCTCGACCATCTGATGCAAGGGCGCACGACGTTGGTCATCGCCCATCGCCTCGCCACCGTCCGCGCCGCACAGCGGATCATCGTGATGGACGACGGGCGGATCGTCGAAACAGGCACGCATGGCGAACTGGTCGCACAGGGCGGCCTCTATGCCCGCCTCGCCAGCCTGCAGTTCAGCGAAGCGGTCTGAACCGCAGGATGGACCGCCCCGTCTATGTCCTCGGCACCGGCCTGTCGCATAACGGATCGGCGGTGCTGCTGAAGGACGGGCGGGTCTGCGTCGGAATCGAGAAGGAACGCCTGACCCGGCGCAAGCATGACGGCGGCAATGACAGCGCAGCGATCGCCTATTGCCTCGACGCGGCTGGGATCGGGATCGAGGACGTCGCGCTTGTCGTCCAGTGCGCCAATTTCGAAGTGCCCGATCGCGATCGCTATCGCGGGCCGCGCCTGTTCGCCGGGCGCGCGCATCCGCCGATCGTCAGCATCTCGCACCATCTCGCCCATGCCTGGAGTGCGGCGGGGACCAGCCAGTTCGAAGATTGCGCGATCCTGATCGTCGATGGCTGCGGCAGCCCGTTGTCGCAATGCACCGATCTCGACGGTATCCCCCTCCCCGCCGATCTCGACGCGCCCGATGCGGCAATGTGGTGCGAGAAGGACAGTTTCTACCATTTCGACGGGCGGCGGATGACGACGCTAGAAAAGGATTTCAGCCCGCTCGCCCTCAACGACCCCGGCGACACGATCCGCATGCGCACCACGCGCCATTCGATCGGCGGCTTCTATGCCGCAGTCAGCCATTATGTGTTCGGCAATCTCGACGATGTCGGCAAGCTGATGGGCCTGGCCCCCTATGGCCGCCCCGGCACGATCGCACAGAGCGCCTTCGCAATCCGTGACGGGCGGGTCTTCGTCGAGGACGGATGGAAGGCCGCGTTCGATCGCCCCGCAGCCGATTACGCCGCGTTTCGCGCCGATTTCCAATATTATGCCGACATTGCGCGCTGGGCGCAGGGCGAGGTCGAGGGGGCGGTCGCCGCGCTATTCCGCGCGCGGCTCGACCGCCATCCGGCGGATCGGGTCTGCTATGCCGGCGGGGTCGCGCTCAACGCGGTCGCCAATGCCCGGCTGCTCGACGACGAGGTCGTCCGCGACCTCTATATGGAGCCGGCAGCGGGCGACAACGGCCTCGCGCTCGGCTGCGCCTATCATGGCTGGATCGAGGTACTGGGACGCACCAAGATTCCGCACGATGGCAGCACCTGTTTCGGGCGCAGCTATTCGCCGGCTGAGGTCACGGCGGCGCTCGGCGCGGCATCGCCCGCATGGTCGGTCGAACGGCTCGACACCCCCGCACTGATCGACCGCGCCGCCGCGCTGCTCGCACAGGGGAATACCCTCGCCTGGTTCCGCGACGGCAGCGAATTCGGCCCGCGCGCGCTGGGACGGCGCAGCATCCTGGCGCATCCCGGAACGCCGGGAATCGGTGACCACATCAACGCCAACATCAAGTTTCGCGAGGATTTCCGCCCCTTCGCGCCTGCGGTTCTCCCCGAACACGCGGCCAGTTGCTTCGTCAACGGGCGCGACAGCCCCTATATGATCCTGATCGACCGCACGCGCCCGGAAGTTGCGGATACGCTGCGCAACGTCACCCATGTCGACGGTACCGCGCGGGTGCAGACGGTCGATCGACGCTGGAACCCCGATTTCGCCGCCTTGCTCGACGCGTTCCACGCCGCCACCGGCGTTCCGGTGCTGCTCAACACCAGCCTCAACCGGCGCGGTATGCCGATGGTTGAGCGGCCCGAGGAAGCGGTCGCGCTGTTCGCCGAAACCGCGCTCGACGCGCTGGTGCTTCAGGACGTTCTGGTCACCAAGCGGACCTAGCGCGACAGATACCAGGCGGCGAAGGCCAGCAGCGCGCCCAGCGCCAGCGCGATCCTCAGCTTCGGGTTGCGTTCGCGACTACGGTCCTGCCCCATCCGGTCAAGGTCGAACCAGTAATGCGCGGGGTGCGCCTCACGGATAACCCCCATGTCGCGCAGTCGGTCAAACGCCGCCCGGTCGACCGGCCCCGGCGCATATTCGATCGCTGTGCCGGGCGACACCGCGCGATGTTCGGCGAAATGGCGCTGGACGCGAAACTGGCCAAGGTCGGATGCGCCGTTGAGCGGCATAGGTTCGGGTCTCCGTTGAAGCGCCGCCGATAGTCGGGAACCCGCGCGCAGGTTTCAAGGCCAGACAATGCGACGGCTTCACCCCGCGCAAGAATCGCCTGTTCCCGACCGCAGCATTCCCCCGTTAAGTCGCGGCATGAACTTCCGCCTGTTCCGCCCGATCCTCGCCGGTGCCCGCCCGCTCGACCGCATCGTCGCGGGCATCGGTGCTACGATCTGTATCGGCCTCACCATGTTCGTCAGTGCCGGTCTTGAGCTGACCGCTGCGGACCTGCCGCTGATCGTCGCGCCGATGGGGGCGTCGGCGGTGCTGATCTTCGCGGTTCCCGCCAGCCCGCTCGCCCAGCCCTGGCCGGTGGTCGGGGGCAACACCATTTCGGCGCTGGTCGGGATCACGATGTTCCACCATGTCGGCGAGCCGATGATCGCGGCGGGCCTTGCGGTGGGCCTCGCGATCCTCGCCATGTCGCTGTGCCGCTGCCTCCACCCGCCCGGCGGCGCCGCAGCGCTGACCGCTGTGGTCGGCAGCGACAGCATTCATGCCGCGGGCTATGCCTTCGCCTTCGCGCCGGTCGCGCTCAACTCGATCGCATTGGTCTCGCTGGCGATGGTGTTCCACCGCATGTCGACCCACAGCTACCCGCACCAGCCCGTACCGCTGCCGGTGCCGCCCGTCCCCAGCGGATTACATCTGGAGGATATCGATCGCGCGCTCGCCGGCTTGCCGGACAGTTTCGACATCAGCCGCGAAGATCTCGACGTCCTGCTCTCGCTCGCCGAGACCCACGCACAGGCAGGGCGCGGCGTGGAGCCCGGCTTTCCAACAATTTGAAACCACGGTACGCTCGGGCAAAAGCTGAGAGGATGGCATGACCCGCGAGTTCGACCTGATCGTTTATGGCGCAACCGGCTTCACCGGCCGCCTCGTCGCCGAATATCTGGCACAGCGCTACAATGACGGTTCGCTGCGCTGGGCAATGGCGGGCCGCTCGCTGACCAAGCTTGAAGCGGTGCGCGACGAAATCGGAGCCCCCGCCGACACGCCGCTGTTGACCGCCAATGCCGACGATCCCGCCGCGCTCCGCGCCCTCACCGCACGCGCCACCGTCGTCCTCACCACCGTCGGCCCCTATCAGCTCTACGGCAACGACCTTGTCGCCGCCTGCGTCGAGACCGGCACCGGCTATGTCGACCTGTGCGGTGAGCCCAACTGGATGCACGACGTCATCGCGCACCACCACGACGCCGCAAAGGCGAGCGGCGCGCGCATCGTCCTGTCGTGCGGCTTCGATTCGATCCCGTTCGACCTGGGCGTGTGGACCGCCGAGCAGGCCGCGATCGCCAAATGGGGCCGCCCCGCCCCGCGCGTGAAGGGCCGCGTGCGCAAGATGCAGGGCACCTTCTCCGGCGGCACCTTCGCCAGCGGCAAGGCGACGGCGGCAGCGGCGGCAAAGAACCCGGCGGTGTTCAAGATCCTGCTCGACCCGTTCGCGCTCACCCCCGGCTTTACCGGCCCGGATCAGCCCAAGGGGATGATGCCCGAATATGACGAAGCCGTGGGCGGCTGGGTCGCGCCGTTTGTGATGGCGGTGATCAACACCAAGAATGTCCACCGCACCAACTTCCTCGCCGGCCACCCCTATGGCACCGACTTCCGCTATGACGAGATGATGGTCGCCCCCGGCCTTGGCGACATCGGCAAGGCGGCTGCCGAGGCGATTTCCAAGATGAACCCGATGAACGCCGACAAGGGCCCCGCCCCCGGCGAAGGCCCGTCAAAGGAAGAGCGCGAGGCGGGCTTCTACGAAATCGACTTCATCGCGGAGATGCCGACCGGGGAGTCGCTGACCTGCACCGTCACCGGCGACCGCGACCCCGGCTATGGATCGACATCGAAGATGATCGCGGAAGCCGCGCTGTGCCTGATCCGTGACGTGGCGGGCGACGGCGGGGTGTGGACCCCGGGTGCGCTGATGGCCGAACCGCTAAAGGCGCGCTTGGAAATGAATGCAGGGCTGAAGTTCACCGTGGCCTAATGCCTGACAATACCGCAAGATAGCCCATTATGCTCCAGAACCGTCGCCATCTCACCACGTTGCTCAACCGCCTTAACGTCGATTGGGAGCGGGTGAGCGTTTATGATGACGGATTTAAGGATGACGCGCTCTTTATTCGCGAGAATGACGGAGGATGGCGCGTATTCTATATGGAAAAAGGCCATGAGGGAGGCGTCGTATACTTCGAGGGTGAGTGGGAAGCCTGCCGATATTTTTTGGGTGTGGTTTTCGCTGAACCGGACTTTTTCCTCTCGCCGGGCCATCCCCTTGGCTTTCTACACGAGTAGCGATCGCAGATCGATGTTTTAGCCTACGTAGAAAAACGTCATCAGCACCAGGGCCAACGCGACCGACACGGCGATCAGCACCGGCGCGCGCTGGCGGCGGTGATGCGCGATCACCGCGTCGAGCACGCGCAGGTCGAGCCAGTAATAGCCCTGCCCCTCGCGGCGGATCACGCGCTGCGCGATCAGCTTATCGAACACCGGCTTCAGATCGGCAGGCGGGGTGTAGAGAATCGTACTGAGCGGCGTAATCGCATGCTCGGCGCAGAAATGATCGACGATGCGACGCCGCCCGCGCGCGAACTTCGTGATCGGGACCGACTCGACGACCGCCATCAGCGCTTGCGTCCCTGATGCTTGATATTCGCCGGACGCCCGCGCCGCTTCAGCGGGCGTGGCGGGCCGCTCTTGCGCCGCTCGCCATCGGGGCGCGGGCCGGACCCACTGCCCTTGCCGTCGGGCAGTTCGAAGCGCAGCGCCCCCGACACCGGATTCGCCTCGACCAGCTTGAGCTGCAACCTTTGGCCCAGCGCGAACTCCGCGCCCGTGTCCTCACCGACCAGCCGTTGCCCGGCCTCGTCATAGCGGAAATACTCACGCCCCAGATCGCGCGCAGGGACGAGGCCATCGCCGCCGATCCCGTCGACCGTCGCGAAGAAGCCAAAGCTCTGAACGCCGGTGATCCGCGCATCCAGCACCTCGCCGACATGGGCGGCCAGATAGGCGGCGACATAGCGGTCGATCGTATCGCGCTCGGCCTCCATCGCGCGGCGCTCGAGCTTGCTGATCAGCTCGCCGGTCCGCTCCATGTCCTTGTCCGCCGGCAGCTCGCCGCCCGGCCCGAGCTTGAACGCCTCGGTCAGCGCGCGGTGCACGACAAGGTCGGCATAGCGGCGGATCGGCGAGGTGAAATGTGCATAGCTGCCCAGCGAAAGCCCGAAATGCCCGGCATTTTGCGGACCGTAATAGGCCTGGGTCTGGGTCCGCAGCACCTGCGTCATCACTTCGGCGTGATAATCCGCTTCCCTGGTCCGCGCGATGACATGGTTGAACGTCTTGGGCCGGATCACCTGCCCCAGCGCGAATTCGACATCGAGGGTTTTGAGATATTCCTTAAGCGCGACCAGCTTCTCGCGGCTTGGCGGCTCGTGGATGCGGTACATCACCGGCGCCTTCTTCTTCTCCAGCGCCTTGGCCGCCGCGACATTGGCAGCGATCATGTAATCCTCGATCAGCTTGTGCGCATCGAGCCGCTCGCGCGGCGCGACCGAGAGGATGCGGCCCTTCTCATCCAGCACGATGCGCCGTTCGGGCAGATCGAGGTCGAGCGGCTCGCGCTTCGCCCGCGCCTTGTTGAGCGCCGCCCAGCAGTCCCACAGGGGTTGGAGGATGGGCAACAAGTCCCCCTCCCGCTTGCGGGAGGGGTTAGGGGAGGGCATGTCCAAATCGGATTCCGGTGAAGGTGACAGGCCCTCCCCCGCCCCCTCCCGCTCCGCGGGAGGGGAGACATGCGCATCGATCGCCGCCTGGGCATCCTCATAAGCGATGTTCGCCGCCAGCTTCACCACCGCCCGGCGGAACCGCCAGTCCATGATCTCGCCATCGGCGGAAATCCGCATATGGCACGCCAGCGCCGCGCGCTCGACGCCTTCCTTCAGCGAACACACATCCGCCGACAGCACCTCGGGCAGCATCGGCACCACGCGATCAGGGAAATAGACGCTGTTGCCGCGCTTGCGCGCCTCGCGGTCGAGCAGCGATCCGGGGCGGACATAGAAGCTGACGTCCGCAATCGCGACGATGGCCTTCCACCCGCCCTTGTTCGCGGGATCATCGTCGGGCGTAGCCCAGACCGCATCGTCATGGTCGCGCGCATCGGCCGGGTCGATCGCGACGATCGGCAGATCGCGCAGATCCTCCCGCCCCTCACCCAAGGGCTGCTTCGCCACCCGCTCGGCCTCGGCGAGCAGTTCCTCCGAGAAGATGTGCGGGATTTCATGCTTGTGGATCGCGATCAGCGAAAAGCTGCGCGGCGCGAACGGATCGCCGAGGATTTCGCTGACCTTGGCGAACAGCCGCGGCCCCTTGCCCGTAACCTCGGCCATCACCAGGTCGCCCGGCTCCGCGCCATTGCGGTCGGAGATGACGGGGCTTGTGCGCTCCTTCTTGTCCAGCCCCTGCAGATACAGCCGCCCGCCCTCTTCATGGACGACGCCCAGCACCGCCGCGTCGCCCTTGGCCAGCTTCTTCATCGGGTGGGCGATCAAGCCCTTCCCGGCCTCTTCCGTCCGCGCAAGGATGCGGTCGCCGACGCCCAGCGCGCCGCCTGGCCCGCGCTTCTCGCGCACGCGCAGCCGTGGCACGGGAATGCCCTCCGCCTCCCAGCGTTCGGGCACCGCCCAGACGGTGTCGCCATCGGCCTCGACGATGCGCAGCACCGTCACCTTGGGCACGCCGCCCATCTTGTGGAAGGCGCGGCCGGGGGCGGTATCGACCAGCCCCTCATCCGCCATGTCCTTGAGCAGCGCCTTGAGCGCGATCTTCTGCTGCGCCGACAAGCCAAAGGCGCGCGCAATCTCGCGCTTGCCGGCCGGCTGATCCGAAGAGGTGATGAAATCGATGATTTGCTGCCGCGTCGGCATGCCGGGCGCGGGCTTGGTCTTTGCTTTGTTCTGATGTGCCATTGGCCCCGAATATAGGCCGCATCCCGCCACTTTACCAATCAAAGACGCGGCGGCGCTCCGCCGCTGCGATAACGGGTCACCGCGTCGCGCACGACCTTCGCCCGCGCGTCCTGGCCCGCCGCCGCATAGGATCGCGCCAGTTCTTCGCCCAGCGCCGCCAGCACCGGATCGCCGCGCCAACATTGCACGAACAGCCGGTTGAGCAAGCGCCGTTGCAACGCCACCGCCTCGGCCAGCTTTGCATTGCCCTGCCCAGCCAGCGCCAGCGCCAGCCCCCGCGTCGCGCGCGTTTCGGACGCGGTGGCGATCAGCGGCTTGCCCTCGCCCGCCAGCAGCACGCGATACGCCGCCTCGGCGCGCGCCCAGTCCTGCGCCGCCAGCGCTACGTCCGCCGCACGCCAGTCCGCCGCAGCCGCAAACCGTCCCTGCGCCGCCACAAAACCGGCGCGAACCAGCCCCAGCGCGCGCACCCGCTGGGTGCGAAACCGGGCAATGTCGCGCGCCTGCATGTCCCCCGACGCCCGTTCCAGTCGAAACGCCGTCGCGGTGCGATAGCTGGCCCGCGCCAGCTCTACAGCCTCCGCTCCGCGACCGAGCGCGAGCAACATGTCCGCCGTCTTGTCGAGATAGCTGGCGTCCGGGCTCGCGGTCATCAT
>JBHYGP010000589.1:0-8742 GCA_051858935.1 Sphingomonas sp. | reverse complement strand
GGATTCTGTCTGCTTGCCTCCCCGGAATGCAGATTGAGTCCCTATCCGCCTCCCGCCACACCCGTTTCTCCCTGCGTGTAAAGGGCCCGTTTTTGTCAGCTTTGGCCGCCGGCATTCTGGCGTTCGGCGCTGCCGCAAGCCCCGCCGCCGCGTCGCCGTCGGATGACTTCAAGGCGCTGCTGGCCGAGCATTTCGATTGGGTGCTGAAGGAAAATCCCGGCTTCGCCCGATCGGTCGGGGTCGATATCGATCCGATCGCGGTCGGCGATGTCAGCCTTGCCGCCGAAGACCGTCGCGCCGCAGCCGAAGCGGCGTTCCTCAAGCGGCTCGATGCCATCCCCGATGCCGGTCTGACCCCGGCGCAGCGCACCGACAAGGCGATCCTGCGGCGCCTGCTGGCGGAGAGCATCGAAGGCAACAGCTTCGGCCAGCGCACGATCCTGTTCACCAGCTATTCCAACCCGTGGCAGGCTGCGGCGGGGCAGGGTGAGCGCACCGCCTTCCGGCGCAAAGCCGACTATGGCCATTATCTCGACCGGCTCGATCAATTCCCCGCCACCAACGACACGCTGATTTCGATCACTGCGCAGGCGGTAAAGGGCGGCTATGTCCAGCCGTGCGTCAGCCTGGTCGGGTTCGAACAGACGATCACCGGCGTAATCCAGCAGGACGCGACCAAATCGCGCTTCTACGCACCCTTCGCCCGTAAAAAGCCGGTCGATGCGACCGACGCCGAATGGGCCGCGCTTCAGGCCCGGGCGAAGAAGACGGTCACGGGGGTGATCAACCCCGCTTACGCCAAGGCGGCGGCGTTCTACCGCACCAGCTACGCCCCCAAATGCGCCAAATTGGCAGGCGTGTCGGTACAGCCCGATGGCGCGCGCTACTATGCCTTCCGCATCCGTCAGCTGACCACCACGGACCTGTCGGCGGAACAGATCCACCAGATCGGGCTGGACGAGGTCGCGCGCATCCGTGCCGAGATGGTCGAGGTGGCGAAGAAGGCGGGGTTCGCGACGCGCGAGGCGTTCGTCGCCGAGCTGCGCACCAACCCCAAATACTACGCCAAATCGCCTGAAGAGCTGATGGCCGCCGCCGCAGTGCAGGCCAAGGATATCGACGGCAAGATGCCGGGCTTCTTCAACCGCATGGCGCGGCTGCCCTATGGCCTCAAGCGCATCCCGGCGGAGACGGCGGAGGGGACGACGACCTGAGCTGGGGCTGGCGGGGCATTATTACGTCAACACCTCGAAGCTCGACCAGCGTCCGCTGTATGAGCTGCCGGCGCTGACCGCGCATGAGGCGGTGCCGGGGCATCACCATCAGATCGCGCTGCAGCAGGAGCTGGAGACCGCGAAATTCCGCCGCTACCTCGCCAATTTCACCGCCTTTACGGAAGGGTGGGGGCTGTATTCCGAGCGGATCGGGATCGAGATGGGCATTTACGACACGCCCGAAAAGGAAATGGGGCGGCTGTCCTACGAGATGTGGCGCGCGTGCCGACTGGTGGTCGACACCGGCATCCATGCCAAGGGCTGGACCAAGGAGCAGGCGGTCCAGTTCATGCTCGACAACACCGCGCTGTCGGCGGCGAACATCGATGCCGAGGTCAACCGCTATATCAGCTGGCCGGGCCAGGCGCTGGGCTACAAATTGGGCGAGATCAAGATCCGCGAACTGCGCGCCCGGGCGGAGAAGGCGCTCGGCGTCGAGTTCGACGTCAAGCGCTTCCACGACGCGGTGCTGGAGCAGGGCGCGGTGCCGCTCGACGTGCTGGATGCGCAGATCGATACGTTCATCGCGGCGGAGCAGGCGCGGGTCGGCAAGGCGGGGTGAAGGTCCGGCAAACGCTTCCTTAACCCTGGCCTGTCATCCCTTTGCCCCAAATCCCGCAGCCTGTGCGGGGATGCGGAGCGTGATGATGAGCCGTCGGGCCACTGGTTTTGCCGTCCTGCTGATGCCGCTGGCGCTCGTCGCCTGTGGCGGGGGCGAGGCGGGCAATGTCGACGCGCTCGACAATGAGATCGGCGGCAATTCGACCGATCCGGCGCTGATGGGCGCGCTGCAGGACCAGATCATGGTCGACCCGCAGCTGGCGCAGCAATCGAACAAGGACGCGATCCGCCCGCCGGGCCAGCCCTATTCCGCGCCGATCCCATCGGACACCGTCGCCGCAGCCAAGGCCGCGATGCCGGCCGAGGGTGAATTGCTCAAGGCCCCCGCCCCGGTCGAGGGCAAGTGCGACGCCTGCGATGCGCAGGACAAGTCGGTGACGCTGGGCGGTCTTGCAGCGGGGCAGAAGGACCGCCGCACCGCCGACTGCGCTGCGAAGCTCAATTACTCCGCCGGCTGGGCCGCCCGCCTCCCCGCCGACATGCCGCTGCATCCGCAGGCCCGCGTGACCGAGGCAGCGGGGGCTGAGGGCGGCCAATGCGGCCTGCGCGTCGTCAGCTTCTCGACGCCGCAACCGCTCCAGACGATGATCGACTGGTATTACACCCGCGCGGTGCGCGGCGGCTATTCGGCCGAGCATCAGCTGAAGGACGGCCAGCATGTTCTGGGCGGCACGCGGGCGAAGGACGATTCGGCCTATGTCGTGTTCCTGTCGGCCCGTGGCGATGGCGGGACGGAGATCGATCTGATCGCGAACCGGGGCAATTAGGTCGTAGCCCTGTAAAGAGCGGTCTGTCGGCTTCCGACCCCATTGCGGACATTCGGGACATGACGCAGAACATAGTCATGACCGTTCACACGCGCGAGGATTTGGAAAGGATCAGCCGGTTTACACGGCGGCGGTATAGTCACGCACTCATGTCGGACACCAAATGGCGTAAGTTGTTCGACGCCGTGAATGGATCGGGTTGGCATCCCAGTCGGGTCGTAATTAAGTTCGTCGACACCGATGAGCCGGAGGATCAACTGTGGACATGGCCCGGCGAGCACAGCTTCTGGGGTCCGCGACAATGGGTCGACTCTACTGAATTTGGTGGGCCAATCGAGCTTCGGTCGATCGAGTGGTTGATCATCCCAGCGACCGTCGTGCCGCCATTCAGGGCACATGCTGCCGCTGCGCCTATGCAGCCACAGGACTTCACGGCCATCAAAAGCGCTTTGTCGAAGGTGGGCCAGTTTCCGATCGAGGAAACGCCGGAAGGGCTGAAGATCATCGGATATCGTTAGAGCGGGTGTTGGTTAGGTGGCGGGCACGTATAGCTCGCTAGCTATTCCGCGACAGCTTTCCACCCAATAGCGGTCGTTGATGCTCCGGCGACCTACGCCGCCTCCAGCAGCCTTCCGGCCTGCGCCCTCGCCTCATCCGTAACCTGAGCGCCCGACAACATCCGCGCAATTTCCTCGCGCCGCTCGTCTTCGCTGAGCTGGCGCACGCCGGTGCGGGTGACGGTGCCGTCATGGCTCTTGGCGATCAGCAGGTGGGCGGCGCCGCGCGCTGCGACTTGCGGGCTGTGGGTGACGACGAGCAATTGCGCGCCGGTCGAGAGGCGCGCGAGGCGTTCGCCGATTGCGCTGGCGACCGCGCCGCCGACGCCGCGGTCGATTTCGTCGAAGATCAGCGTGCGCGCGCCGCCTTCCTCCGCCAGCGCCACTTTGAGCGCGAGGATGAAGCGGGACAGTTCGCCGCCTGAGGCGATCTTGATCAGCGGCGCGAAAGGGGCACCGGGGTTGGTCGAAACCTCGAACTCCACCCGGTCGCGGCCCGATGCCGACCATAAGTCGCGCGGCAGCGGTTCGACGGTGGTGCGGAAGCGCGCGGCGTCGAGCTTGAGCGGGGCGAGTTCGGCGGCGACCGCCGCATCGAGGCGCGCGGCTGCGGCGGTGCGGGTTGCCGAGAGCGTTTCCGCCGCCGCGACATAGGCGGTCTCTGCCTTCGCCAGATCGGCGGTGAGGCGCGTGATCAGCCCTTCGCCGCCTTCGATCCGTTCGAGCCGCGTCGCGAGCGTCTCGGTCAACTCGGCGAGGTCGTCGGGCTGGACGCGATGCTTGCGGGCGAGGCCGCGCAGTTCGAACAGCCGTGCCTCGTCCGCCTCCAGCGCGGCGGGGTCGAAGGCGAGCGCTTCACCGGCGGTGTCGATGCCTTCCTGCGTCGCGCTGCCCTCGTTCAACGCGCGATCGAGCGCGGCGAGGGCTTCGGTGAGCGCGGGGTGGTCCTCGGCGATTCGCTCGAGGATGCGCGCGGCCTGACGCAACCGGGTGAGCGCGCCGTCCGACCCGTCGATGAGTTCGGCAATCGCCTGAAGCTCGCCCGCGATCTTCTCGCCGCGCTGCATCGTCGCGCGACGTTCGGCCAGCACGGCTTCCTCGCCCTGTTCGGGGGCCAGTTTGGTGAGTTCGGCGACGGCGTGTTCGAGCCATTCGCGGTCGCGCGCGGCGCTTTCCTGCTCGGCATGGGCGGCGGCGAGGGCGTCTTCGGCGTCGCGCAGCGCGCGATGGGCTGCGGTGACGGCGCCGGTATCGGCGCGGGCGAAGCTGTCGAGCAAGGCGCGATGGCCGCGCGGGTTGAGCAGGCCGCGATCGTCATGCTGGCCGTGAATCTCGACCAGCAGCGCGCCGAGTTCGCGGAGCAAGCCGGCGGACGCGGGCTGATCGTTGACATAGGCGCGGCTGCCGCCATCGGCCTTGACCAGGCGGCGGATCGTCAGCGGTTCGGACGGGTCATGGTCGAGGCCGCTCTCGCCGAGCAGCGCGGCGATGGGGGCGATGTCGGAGGGCTCGAAGCTGGCGGTCACGACGGCCTGTGCTGCGCCCTGCCGCACCAGCCCGCTATCGGCGCGGGCGCCGAGCGCGAGGCCGAGCGAGTCGAGCAGGATCGACTTGCCCGCCCCGGTTTCGCCGGTGAGCACGCCGAGGCCGGCGCCGAAATCGAGGTCGAGTGCCTCGATCAGCACCACGTCGCGAATGGAAAGCGCGGTCAACATGCGCCCGCATTACCCCTTTTTGTTCCGCCTTGGGAGAGGCGATTCACTTGGGGGCTATGCGGGGTCAGTTGGTTGCGGGCGCGGGGGTCGGGGTTTCGTCACGGGCCGGCGGCGCTGCTGGCGTCACCAGCGCCGGAACCGGCACCGCCTCGCCATGCTTCTGCACCAGCTCATAGGCGCGCTCATACCACTCAGTGCCTGGATAGTTGGCACCGAGCACTGCCGCGGCCTTCTTTGCCTCTTCCTTCACGCCGAGCGCGAGATAGCTCTCGGTCAGGCGCATCAGCGCCTCGGGCGTGTGCGTGGTGGTCTGATACTGGTCGATCACGCTGCGGAAGCGGATGATCGAAGCGAGCCACTGGCCGCGCACCTGATAGTAACGCCCGACCTCCATCTCCTTACCCGCGAGGTGATCGCGAACGAGGTCGATCTTGAGCCGCGCGTCGGCGGCGTAGCGGGTGTTGGGATAGCGGCGGTTGAGTTCGCCCAGCGCGTCGAGCGCTTGCTGCGTGATCTTTTGGTCGCGGGTCACGTCGCTGACCTGCTCATAATAGCTGAGCGCGATCAGATAATAGGCATAGGGTGCGTCGCGGTTGCCCGGATGCACGGCGAGGAAGCGCTGCGCCGACTGGATCGACTGGGTGTAATTCTTGTCGAGATAATAGGCGAAGGCGCCCATCAGCTGCGCGCGGCGCGCCCACACCGAATAGGGGTGCTGACGCTCAACCTCATCGAACAAAGCGGCGGCGAGCTTGTACTGGCCGCGATCGAGCCGGTCCTTTGCCGTCGTGTACAGCGTGCCCACGTCGCGCGCGACATAGGGAAGGTCGGCACGCTTGCCGCCGGTACCGGCGCAGCCGGCGAGCGGAAGGGCGAGGACGACTGCGGCAAGCGCGAGCGAGCGGGTGGAAAGCATACGCATCGCGCCGGTTCTTAGCCGAGGCTTGCGCCCTGGCGAAATGTTTTTTGGGGGTGCTTGCGGCGAAGTGGATCGACAGCCAGAATCCGGGCGTTGACGCGAGACGCCGACATTCTGATTCAGGAAGCTCCGATGCCCGCGCAACTGCTCGCCATGCACCGAGTCGAAAAGCCCTGGGGGCGCCATCGCTTGTGGGGTGATTTTGTCGATCCGGCCCCTGACGGCGCGCCGGTCGGTGAGATCTGGTTCCAGGCGCCGGGGGATGCGACCCCCGATTTGTTGATCAAATATCTGTTTACCAGCGAGAAGCTGTCGGTGCAGGTTCATCCCGATGACGATGCTGCGCATGCCCGCGGTCTGCCACGCGGCAAGGACGAATGCTGGCTGATCCTCGACGTCGAGCCCGATTCGACGATCGCGATCGGGCCGCGCGAGCCGGTCGATGCCGAAACGCTGCGGGCGGCGGCACGCGACGGGTCGATCGTCGATCTGCTCGACTGGAAGCCGGTGCGCGCGGGGGATTTCATCTATGCTGCGGCCGGGACGGTCCATGCAATCGGGGCGGGGATCACCTTGATCGAGGTGCAGCAGAACAGCGAGACGACCTATCGACTTTACGACTATGGCCGCCCGCGCGAATTGCATCTTGAGGATGGGATCGATGTCGCGGTGCTGGAGCCGTGGCAGCCGCTGCCGAGCCCGGGCGTGGTCGAACATGGCCGCACGATCCTGGTCGAAGGGCCGAAATTCGTGCTGGAGCGCTGGACCGGCGGCGACCGGATGATCCGATTGCCGCATGATGCCACGGGCTGGCTGGTCCCGGTGGCCGGGCAGGGTGAGGTCGATGGCGTGGCGTGGCGAGCGGGCGATTGCGTGAGCGTCAGCGGGAGCGCGGTGTTGACCGCCTCGCCCGATGCGGATCTGCTGTTCGCCTATCCGGGCGACACGCGGATCTGAAGCTAGCCCTGATATGAACGCGGGGTAGTTTTTCGTTCACGCAACTTCCTGTCCTTCCTGGCCGTTTAGCGGGCATTCCGAAGAGGCAGGAGAGTTTCCATGCGTACCCCCCTTATGGCTACCATCATGGCATCGGTCGCGCTGGCCCCGGTTCCGGCCATGGCTCAGCAGACCCCGCGCGAATCGAACCGCGAATATCGCGACGAGGTGCGCGATGCGCAGCGCGACTATCGCCGCGACCTGCGCCGCGCCGATACGCCCGCTGAGCGCCGGGCGGCGCAGCGCGAGTACCAGCGCGAACTGCGCGATGCGCGGCGGGACCGTCGGGAGGATCGTCGCGACTGGCGCCAGTATCGCAACTATGACTGGAACCGCCCGGCGCGCGGCCAGCGAGCTTATTATGCCGACGATTATTACCGGGATGGCCGCTATTATCAGGAGCGTCGCCTGAGCCGTCAGGACCGAATCTATCGTGGGCGCGATGGGCGTTACTATTGCCGCCGCAGTGACGGCACGACCGGGCTGATCGTCGGCGGCATTGCCGGTGGCCTGCTGGGCAATGCGCTGTCGAACGGGCGGTCGAACGTTCTTGGCACGCTGCTCGGTGCCGCAGGTGGCGCGGCGCTGGGTGCCTCGATCGACCGCGGGAATGTCCGCTGCCGCTAATCGCGGCTGATGGAGCGCCCTGGCCAGACATGGCCGGGGCGCTTCCGTCAGTTCAGATCAGGCCGCCGGTCAGGAAAAGGCGCAGCCCGCTGATCACCAGCACCACGATGTTGAGATTTCGACCCGCCGTTCCGCTCGACAGCAGTCCGAACACCAGCCCTACGATCGCGATCGGGAACGCGATCCAGTTGACCAGTGGCAAGAGCGGGATGGGCAGGATGCCGATCAGCGCGATCATAAGCGCGACGGCACCGGTGACGAGGGAAAGAAGGTTCAGCATGACGTCAAGATGGCTCCTTGAGGGTGTTTTGGCAAGATAAAACACTTGGGTGGCGTTAACGATTATGAACGGACCCGTCGCAGGTGCGACACGCCGCGACACAATAACGACATTTCCGCCAAATCGCTGCGACACCCGGTCACGATAACGAACACAGCCGCCGATGCGGCGATGAATTTGAAGAGGAGACGTTCGATGAAGAAGTTCGCACTGATGATTGCTGGTCTCGGCATTGCCGCCGCCACCGTTCCCGCCGCGACTGCGCAGGCCGGGTGGCAGAATATCAACCAGCGCCAGACGCAGCTCGATCGCCGGATCGACCAGGGCGTGCGCAGTGGCGATCTGACCCGCGCCGAGGCACTTCGCCTGCGCGCCGAGTTCCGCGGCATCGCGGACCTCGAGATCCGCTATCGCCGTTCGGCTCCGGGCCTGACGATGGCCGAGCGTGCCGACCTTGACCGCCGCTTCGACGCGCTGTCGCGGAAGATCCGCGCCGAGCGTCAGGACAATCGGGGCGCGGGTAACTGGTGGAACATCAACCAGCGCCAGGCGACCCTCGATCGCCGGATCGACCAGGGTGTGCGCAGCGGCCAGCTGACCCGCGCCGAGGCGGTCCGCCTGCGGGCCGAGTTCCGCGGCATCGTTGCCCTTGAGGCGCGCTATCGCCAGAGCCGTCCCGGCCTGACCACGGCCGAGCGGGCCGATCTTGACCGCCGCTTCGACGTGTTGGCGCGCAAGATCCGCTGGGAGCGTCGCGACTGGCAGAATCGCCGCTAAGCATCGGCGTTAACGCGTAACGATGACGGCCCTCGCACCCCGGTGCGGGGGCCGTTTCGGTTTAGCGGATCGGCTTTCCGCTGTCCTTCCACTTGTCCAGCACCTGCGACTCGGCGGGTTCGGCGTAGCGGGGGAGGACGTCGCCGCTTTCCACTTCGGCGCGGCGTGGGGCGGGGCGTTCGGTGCGGGGCACCGGCACGATGGGCGTG
>JBHYGP010000588.1:0-8768 GCA_051858935.1 Sphingomonas sp. | reverse complement strand
GCGGGGGAGGATTGATGGGCCTGTGCCATTGTCGCTCGTTTGGCGTTTGCGGCTGCTTTGGGGATGTGCGACGCGGCGGGGACGCTGTCTTACCGGGTGGATGCCATGACCTTTACCGCGAAAATCCTGTTGCTGGGCTCGGGCGAGCTGGGGCGTGAGTTTGTGATTTCGGCCAAGCGGCTGGGGGCGCAGGTGATCGCGTGCGATGCCTATGCGGGCGCGCCGGCGATGCAGGTGGCGGACGGGTGCGAGGTGTTCTCGATGCTCGACGGCGATGCGCTGCGCGCGGCGATCGATCGGCATGCGCCCGATCTGGTGGTGCCGGAGATCGAGGCGATCCGCACCGAGGTGCTCGCTGAGGTCGAGGCGGCGGGGGTGACGGTGGTGCCCTCGGCCCGCGCGACGATGATGACGATGAACCGCGATGCGATCCGCGAGGTGGCGGCGGTCGAGCTGGGGCTGCGCACGTCGCGCTATCGCTATGCCGAGAGTTTGGAGGAAGTGCTCGAGGGGGCGGCGCATACCGGGCTGCCGTGCGTGATCAAGCCGGTGATGTCCTCGTCGGGCAAGGGGCAGACGACGGTGCGCGAGGCGGAGGGCCTTGAGGCGGCGTGGGACTATGCGGTCGCCAACATGCGCGGCGACCGGCGGCGGGTGATCGTCGAGGAGTTTGTGGACTTCGATTATGAGATCACGCTGTTGACGGTGCGGACGCGGGACGGCGTCGTATTCTGTCCGCCGATCGGGCATCGGCAGGAGCGGGGGGACTATCAGGAGAGCTGGCAGCCGGCGGCGATGACGCCGGGCGCGATTGCGGCGGCGCAGGAGATGGCGCGGGCGGTGGTCGATGATCTGGGCGGCTATGGGCTGTTCGGGGTCGAGTTCTTTGTGAAGGGCGAGGAGGTGATCTTCTCCGAGCTGTCGCCGCGGCCGCATGATACCGGGATGGTGACGCTGATTTCGCAGAATTTGACCGAGTTCGATTTGCATGCGCGCGCGGTGATGGGGCTGCCGGTGCCGGAAGTGGTGCTGCGCGGGGCGGCGGCTTCGGCGGTGATTTTGGCGGACCGGGATAGTGCGGGGCCGGGCTATGATGGCTTGGCCGAGGCGCTGGCGACGCCGGGCGGGGAGGTGGATGTGCGGATTTTTGGGAAGCCGACGACGCGGCCCTACCGGCGGATGGGGGTGGCGCTGGCGCTGGCGGGGGACGTGGATAGCGCGCGGCGGGTGGCTGTGGAGGCGGCGGGGAAGGTGCGGATCGTCTATCGCTAGAGGTCGCGCGGGTTGAATGGGCGGGTGGCTAGGGTTTGGTGGAGGAAGGCGAGGATCGCGGCGCGGTCGCTGCGCGCGTGGCTGCCGCCGACCCACAGGATGAAGCCGCCGACTGCCAGCATGAAGACGGGCACGACGACGAACATCAGCGCATGCAGCCCGACCCCCTCGGCGAACGAGGCGGCGAGCATGGTGAGGCCGATCACCAGGAACAGCGACACGAAGCCGAACCAGCAGCCGAAGAACACGAACACGCTGCGCGGGCCGCCGATCCGGCCGCGGATGCGGGTGCCGCCGGCATGGGGCTGCATCGTCGCGACGAGGCGGGTCTTCATGTCGTTGCGGAAATTGGGGCGGTGGACCCACAGGGTCATGTCATGCTCGGTCCCGGTGCCGAGCACGCATTGCGGGGAGTCGGGTGTCACCCCGTCCATCGCCGCCTTGAGCCGCGTGGCGGCGTTGACCGGGGCGTGGGGGGAGAGGAGGTCGATCCGCGCCATGCCGATGCTCAGGGCGCGACGATGGTAAAGCCGGGGACCGGGGCCGGCTCCGCATGCTTGTGGTACATGTCGATATAGACCGACAGGGGCGCGGTGCCGGCGCACTGGACCGTGTAGAGGTCGAGAATGTTGTGATAGGGGCCGATCCCGGTGCTGCCCTGGCGCTCGAATGCGGGGGCACTGCCATCGGCGCAGCGCAGGCGGGCGAGATAGGCGCGCTCGCCCTCTGGCCCCCGGGCGCGGACCGGGTTCTTCTCGCTGCCCAGGGGGTGCGCCTGCGCGGTCGCGATTGCGGTGCGGAGCTTCTTGCCCTTGAGCCCGTCGAAATATTGAGCCAGCGCGGGCTGGGCGCCGGTCAGGGCGAGTGCGGCGGCGGCCAGCGCGATGTTCGTGAGCTTCATCCGATCCCCCGGTGTGTTTCGGGGCGAGTGTATCGCGTGGCGGCGCGATCTCAAGCTGCGGGTGAAGCAATGGCCGGGGGCGCGCGCGGATTGCTAGATCGTTCCCGCCAGCGCCGCGACGACCCCGGCGGTGACGAGCAGCAGGCCCGCGACCTCGCTGCGCGACACGCGCTCGCCGAGGTAGAAATGGCCGAAGGCGACCGTGAAGGCGACCTCGATCTGGCCGACGACGCGGACGAGGGCGACCGGGGCGGTGGCGAAGCCGGTGAACCAGCAGGCCGAGCCGAGCGCGGAGAGCAGCCCGACCTGGCCCGAGACTCGCCAGCTGCGGAAGACCAGCGCGACCTGATCGCGCTCGCGCCAGACGAGGAGGCTGCCCTGCATGACCGTTTGGAGCGCGACGGTGATGGCGAGGACGATCAGCGCGGCGCGGATCGGGTCGCTGGTCCCGACCTGGACCGTCGCGCTGCGGATCGCGATGGCGGTGAGCGCGAAGAAGAAGCCCGAGGCGATGCCGAAGCGCGCGCCGGGCTGGCTGAGTGCGCGGAGCAGTTCGCCGGGTGCCATCCTTTTGCCGCCCGCCGCGAGGATCATCACCCCGACGACGCCCAGCGCGATGCCGAGCCAGCTTAGCGGCGCGAGATGCTCGCCGAGCAAGACGATCGACAGGAGTGCGCCCTGCACCGCTTCGGTCTTTGAATAGGCAGTGCCGACCACGAAATTGCGCTGGTCGAACGCCATCAGGAGGAGGTTTGTCGCGACGATCTGGGCGAGGCCGCCGCCGATGCAATAGGCGAGGAACCACGGGCCGAGCGGGGGGAAGGCGGCGGGGAACAGGACGAACTGATAGGTCGCCGCCATCGCGAGCGCGAAGGGGAGGCCGTAGAGGTAGCGGACGAGCCCGGCGGCGTTGATCGACAGATCGCGGCTGACGCGGCGCTGGATCGCGGTGCGCCAGGGTTGGAAGATCGCGGCGAGCAGGGTGGCGGGGAGCCAGATGGGGGAGGTGATCATGGGTTTGTCGTGTGGGGAGGGGGAGCCGCGTTCCACATGGCGGCCCCGGCCTTCGCCGGGGCGACGGTAGATGGATGGGTCGGTTTGTCTAGCTTTTCGCTTTTGCCTCTGGCGGCCCCGGCCTTCGCCGGGGCGACGGTTAGGCTAGCAGCTTTTCCTTGGCGATCTTGTCTTTCCACACCAACGGGGCGAGCTGGTGGACGTTGTTGCCCTCGGCATCGACCGCCACCGTTACCGGGAAATCCTGGACCTCGAATTCGTAGATCGCCTCCATGCCCAGGTCCTCGAAGCCGACGACCTTGGACCCCTTGATCGCGCGGGCGACGAGGTAGGCGGCGCCGCCGACGGCCATCAAATAAGCGCTCTTGGCGTCGCGGATCGCGTCGGTCGCGGCGGGGCCGCGTTCGGCTTTGCCGACCATCGCGAGCAGGCCCTGGTCGAGCATCATGCGGGTGAATTTGTCCATGCGCGTCGCGGTGGTGGGGCCGGCGGGGCCGACGACTTCCTCGCCCACCGGATCGACCGGGCCGACATAATAGATGACGCGGCCCTTGAACTCGACCGGCAGCTCCTGACCCGCCGCGAGCATATCGGCGATGCGCTTGTGCGCGGCGTCGCGGCCGGTGAGCATCTTGCCGTTGAGGAGGAGGCGGTCGCCCTGCTTCCAGCTCTGCACGACTTCCGGCGTCAGCGCGTCGAGATCGACGCGGATCGCGGCCTTGTCCGGCGTCCAGTTGACGTTGGGCCATTCGTCTAGCTTCGGCGCTTCGAGATAGGCCGGGCCGCTGCCGTCGAGCGTGAAATGCGCGTGGCGGGTGGCGGCGCAATTGGGGATCATCGCCACCGGCTTGCCCGCGGCGTGGCAGGGGGCGTCCATGATCTTGACGTCGAGGATGGTGGCGAGGCCGCCGAGACCCTGTGCGCCGATGCCGAGCGCGTTGACCTTGTCGAAAATCTCGATGCGCAGCGCTTCGATATCGTTCTGCGGGCCGCGCTGCTTGAGGCTGGCCATGTCGATCTGTTCCATCAGCGCCTTTTTGGCGAGCAGGACGCAATGTTCCGCCGTGCCGCCGATGCCGATGCCGAGCATCCCGGGCGGGCACCAGCCGGCGCCCATCTGGGGCAGCATTTCGAGCACCCAGTCGACGATCGAATCCGACGGGTTCATCATCTTGAACTTGGACTTGTTTTCCGATCCGCCGCCCTTGGCCGCGACGTCGATGTGCACCTTGTCTCCCGCGACCATCTCGGCATGCAGGACGCAGGGGGTGTTGTCGCGGGTGTTGCGGCGGGTGAAGGCGGGGTCGGCGAGGACCGAGGCGCGCAGCTTGTTTTCGGGGTGGAGATAGGCGCGGCGGACGCCTTCATCGACCACGTCCTGAAGCGGACGCGACGTGTCGTCGAGCTGGCAGTTCATGCCCCATTTGACGAAGACGTTGACGATGCCGGTGTCCTGACAGATCGGGCGATGCCCCTCTGCGCACATGCGGCTGTTGGTCAGAATTTGCGCGATCGCGTCCTTGGCGGCGGGGGACTGTTCGGCCTCATACGCCACGCCCAGCGCGCGGATATAGTCCATCGGGTGATAGTAGCTGATGAACTGAAGCGCGTCGGCGACGCTGTCGATGAGGTCGTCGGTCTTGATCGTAACCATTGCCTGTCCCTGTCCACTTTTGTCCGCTCCTTTAGCGGATGACAGGCGCGTTTCCAGCCGCTAACCGCGCCCTCGTGTTCCGGGGGCTGATCCTTTCGCATCGTTGGTGTGCCGCCGCGCTGATTGCGTTGGCGCTGGCGATGAAGCTTGCCGTGCCCGCGGGCTATATGCCGGTGCAGCAGGCTGGCACGATCACCGTGATGGTGTGTACCGGCATGGGCCAGCAGCAAGTCGAGATCGACGTGCCGGGAATGCCGGTGAAGCCGGACGGTGCGAGCCGGGTGGCGGGGCAGCCCTGTGCGTTTGCGGGGCTCGGGCTGGACATGATGCCGGGGGTGGACCCGCTGCTGTTGGCCGGGGCGCTGGCGTTTATTCTGGCGCTTGGGTTTGTCGGCGTTGCAGTGGTGCGCGTCGACCGGGCGCGGCAGTTGTGGCCGCCGATGCGCGGGCCGCCGGTCTTTTCCTGATCCAAGGTCGACGTTCGATCGCCTGAGCCGTTGTGCTCCTGCGCAGGCAGGAGCCCTGTGTGGTGAGCGGCGAACTTCGGCACGCAGCGCTCCTGCCTGCGCAGGAGCACGGATTTTGCGCGCGCGCCGACCGGGCCGCGCCGATCAGGAATACAACTCCCATGAAGACTCACTTTGCGGCCGCGCTGCTTGCGGCCACTTGCCTTGCGACTCCGGCATTTGCCGATGACAGCGATCAGGTGCCGGTGATCATCGTCACCGCCAAGGCCAATCCCGAAGACCCGCCCGTCGTCGCCGAGGCGCGCGAACGGCTGGCGCGCACGCCGGGGTCGGTGTCGGTGGTGGCCGCCGAAGCCTATGAGGACCGGTTCGCGGTCGGGACGCCCGATATCCTGCGCGATGTGCCGGGGGTGCTGGCGCAGAAGCGCTATGGCGAGGAGGGGCGGCTGTCGATCCGTGGGTCAGGGCTGGACCAGAGTTTCCACCAGCGCGGCGTGATGCTGGCGCAGGACGGGGTGCCGTTCGCCGATGCCGATGGCTTTTCGGATTTCCAGAAGATCGACCCGCTCGGGGCGCGCTTTGTCGAAGTCTATAAGGGCGGCAACGCGCTGCGGTTCGGCGGGGCGCAGCTGGGCGGGGCGATCAACTTCGTGACGCCCAATGGCAAGACCGCGCAGTCGCCGGTCTTGGCGCGGTTCGAGGCCGGGAGCGGCGACACGGTACGCGGCGTCGCGCAGGTCGCGGGGCAGTCGGGCGCGTTCGATTTCTACGCCGGGGTCAATGCGTTCCACAGCGATGGCTATCGTGTGCAGGGCTATCAGGATCAGGTGCGGGGGACTCTCAACCTGGGGTATTCGTTCGGCGAGGAGAATGAGGTGCGCGCGATCCTCTATGCCGCCGATATCTATCAGGGCGTGCCGGGGACGGTGACGCTCGATCAGGCGCTGACCAATCCGCGGGCGGCAGGGACGAGCGCGGTGCCGCAGAACCAGCGGCGCAATCTCGGGACGTTTCGCGGCACGCTGCAGACGCGGCTGCGGTTGAGCGATGCGCTGACGTTCGAGGGCGGGGTCTATGCGACGCAGACCGACCTGTACCACCCGGTCGGCATCTTCATCCTGCAGGACACCGATACGCAGGGCGCGTTCGGGCGGTTCGACTGGAAGGGCGAGCTTGGTGGGATGAAGGCCGACCTGTTCTTCGGCGCCTTCTATCGCGAGGGCGGGACCGAGCAGGATCTGTTCGTCAATGCGGCGAGCAATCAGGGGCCACGGATCGGCGACGCGCGACAGGTGGCCAATGCACTCGACCTGTTCGCCGAGGGGCGGCTGTTCGTGACCGAGGGGCTTGCGCTGGTCGGCGGGGCGAGCTGGGGCCATGCCGGGCGCGACTATCTCAACCGGTTGAACGGGCGCACCGCGGAGCAGGATTATGAGTGGCTCGCGCCGCGCGTGGGGCTGTTGTTCGAGACTGGCGACGCGCAGGTTTATGCCAATGTCACGCGGTCGGTGGAGCCGCCGCATTTCGGGGCGCTGGCGCAGACGAACCTGCTGGGGTCGGTGTTTGTGCCGCTCGACCCGCAGCGCGCGTGGACGGCGGAGATCGGGACGCGCGGGCGTAGCGGTGCGGTGGCGTGGGATGTCACCGCCTATCGGGCGTGGGGGAAGGGGGAGCTGCTGAGCTTCCAGACTTCGCCAACCATCCCCTCGACGATCTTCAACGCCGACAAGACGGTGCATCAGGGGATCGAGGCGAGCCTGGACTGGTGGATCCTGGATGGGCCGGAGGGGAAGCTGCGGCTGCGCCAGACCTATGCCTTGTCCGACTTCCGGTTCGATGGGGACGCGGTCTATGGCGACAACCGGCTGCCGATCGCGCCGGTGCATTCGTATCGCGCGTCGTTGCGGTATGAGGGCGGGAGCGGGGTGTTCGTCGAGCCGAACCTCGACTGGCGGCCGCAATCGACCTGGGCGGATTATCGCAACACGCTGAAGGTGCCGGGCTATGCGCTGCTGGGCATCGGGGCCGGGGTCGAGCTGGGCGGGGTGACGCTGTTTGCAGATGCCCGGAACCTGACCGACAAGCATTTTGTGTCGGATCAGTCGGCGGCGATCACCGCGAGCGCGGCGAGCGCGATCTTTCATCTCGGTGAGGGGCGGACGGTGATGTTCGGGCTGCGGACGCGGTTCTGAGGTGCCTTAAGCCCCTCCCCTTTAGGGGAGGGGATGGGGGTGGGGCCTATTTTCTTGGCGATTGGTCTCGGTGAGACTTTACTGCCCCACCCCAACCCCTCCCCTGAAGGGGAGGGGCTATTGAGTGACGCACCCCCCATCCCGGACCCCGCTGACGCTGCCGGTGCCGAGGATGATCTTGGCGCGGCGGGAGAAGGTGAGGGCTTGCCAGCGGCCCGAGTTGCCGGTGGCGGTGCGGCTGCGCAGGAAGGTGAGGTGGAGCAGTTCATATTGTTCGTCGTCGATTTGCCCGGCGTCGATCAGGCAGGTCCATTGCGCCACGTTCCACGCATAGTCGCGGCTGACGCCGTCCTGATCGACGGCTTCGCTCAAGCCCTGATACCAGGCGAGCATGGCCTTGAGCTTGGCCGCGCGTTCGCCGCTTGGCACATTGGCGAGCTTGCGGCGGAGGCGGGCGGCGTCCTCGTCACCGGGCAGGGTCTTTTGCTGGACGCGGGTGTCGATCGCCCATTTGACCTTGCGCGCCGTGATCGGGCCGGTGGGCCAGAGGCGGAAGAGTTCGGCGCGGACTTCGAGGAGCAGGGCGACATAGGTGTCGGTCTGGACCTGAAGCATCGCGTCATGGTCGAAGATCGCGGTGAGTTCGGCGATGGCGGTCGCGTTGAGCTTTCCGTCCTCGCCATGCGCCGCGAGGATGCCGTCTCGGCATTTCTGACGGACCGGGGTTTTGAGGCAGTCCTTTGAGAAGAACAGCTTGCCATAGGTTGGGGCGAGTTCCTTCAGCGTGCGCTTGAACCGGCGGCGGCTGTGGAAGCTGTCGCGCCAAGCGGTGAGGACGGGTTGCAGGCTGCCGGTGCCGTAATTCCATTGCGACATGCCGACCGAGACCAGCATCGAATCGAAATTGCCGACCGGCATCGCCCAGCAGCCCATGGTTTCGGGGATCGAGGTTTCGCGCATCCGGGCGAAGATCGCGGTGCGGTCTAGGCCGATTTCGGTGAGTTGCTGTGAGGACTGCGGGTCGATGGTGATCTGGGGGGTGTCGGCGACTTCGCGGCAGGGCGGGCGATTTTGGGCTGCGGCGGGGAGGGTTGCGAGCAGCGCTGCAGTGATCACCCAGAGTTTCACGGTCCGCTTCCCTTTTTCGTCGTCGGTTAGAACAGAAGAAGCCTTGGCCCGGGTCAAGCCCGGGCAGACGAAAGGGGGGCGATCGTTTACAGCACGTAGCGGCTGAGGTCGGTGTTGCGGGCGATGCTCGCCAGCTGGCT
>JBHYGP010000587.1:0-8829 GCA_051858935.1 Sphingomonas sp. | reverse complement strand
CGAGCAGGTGGCATAGACCAACAGCCCGCCGGGCCGGACCCAGCGCGCGGCGCGCGGGAGCAATTGCGCCAGAAGCACCGCCATCTCGGCGATCAGGCGCGGGCGGACGCGGTGGAGGACATCGGGGTGACGGCGGAAGATTCCGGTGGCGCTGCACGGCGCGTCGAGCAGGACGGCATCCGCCTCGAACCCCGGTTCCCATTTGAGCAGATCGGCGGCGATGACCTTGGCGGACAGGCCGGTGCGCTCAAGATTTTCGTGAAGTCGCGCCAGACGACTTTCCGAAACATCGACCGCAGTCACGTCCCACCCGGCTGCGGCGAGCTGGAGCGTCTTGCCGCCCGGCGCGGCGCACAGATCGAGCGCGCGGCCCGATCCGCCACCGATCAACCGGGCGGGGAGTGAGGCGGCGATATCCTGCACCCACCAGTCACCCTCGGCAAAGCCGTCATGCTCGACGATGCTGGTTCCCGCCGCGACGCGGACATGGCCGGGGAGCAGGCTCTCGCCCTCGGCGGTCGCGCCAACGCGCAGGGTCAGGTCGAGCGGCGGCGGAGCGGCGATGGCGGCGCCCGCGGCATCGGCGACGCGCTCGCCCCAATGGTCCGCGATCCGCATATAAACCTCGCCGGGTAACGCGGGCGGATCGCTCAGCGCGGCGTTCTGGCGCAGCAGCGTGCCGAACACGCCATGGACCAGCTTGCGCGGGCCGCCATCAACCAGCGGCAGCGCCGTCGAGATGGCCGCGTGCGGCGGCGTGCCGAGCCGCAGCGCCTGAACCAGCGCGATACGCAGCACGAAGCGCGCCTTGGCGTCATCGGGCAGGCGATTGCGGGTCGCGCTGTCGATCAGATCGTCGAGATCGACGAGGCGGCGCAGCGCTTCGGCCGCAATGGCGTGGGCGAGGCCGCGATCGGAGGGGGCAAGCCCCTGGGTCGACCCGTCGAGCGCCTGTTCGATGGCGAGACCGCGACGCAGCACTGCGTCGAGGAGGCGCAACGCAGCGAGGCGCGCGGGAACACCGGGGGGATCTGCGGGCCGATTGGGCTGGGAGCGATGACCGGGAGTGCGGGGCATCAGCGCCCCCTACGCCGATTTTGGCGCGGGTTCACCCCCAAAGCATCATCCGCGCCGGTTGGGGTCGAGGGCGCTACCCCGGCGAGGAGCGGGGCGGGTGCCGAGTGCCGAGGGGCGCTTCGTGGGTGCAGGCCCGGCGAAGACGTCGAGCGGTGCGCTTTGGCCCATAGTGACGGCCATCTCCTCCAGCGCCGCGATGCGGTTGCCGGTGTCGGGATGGGTCGAAAACAGGCTGTCGCCACCACGTGACAGACCGGGGACGATGTAAAGCTGCGCTGCTGCCGGGTTGCGCTCGGCAACCGGGTTGGGGATCGCCGCCGCGCCATGGGCGAGCTTGGCGAGCGCCGAGGCGAGTGCGCGCGGGTTCCCCGAAATCTCTGCGCCGCCGCGATCTGCGCCATATTCGCGGGTGCGGCTGATCGCCATCTGCACGATCATCGCGGCAAAGGGCGCGACGATTACCGCAAGAATAGTCGCCAGCATCGCGCCGCGATTGTCCCCGCCGCCGCCCCGGAAGAACAGGCCGAAATTGGCGAGCATCGAGATTGCACCGGCGATCGTCGCCACCATCGTCATGATCAGCGTGTCGCGGTTGCGGACATGCGCCAGTTCATGCGCCATCACCCCGGCAATCTCGTCGCGGTTGAGGATGTTGAGCAGGCCCGTGGTCGCTGCGACCGCCGCATTTTCGGGATTGCGGCCGGTGGCGAAGGCGTTGGGGTGCGCAGAGTCGATAACATAGACTTTGGGCATCGGCAGCTGCGCGCGCTGGGCGAGCCCCGCGACGAGATTGTAGAATTCGGGGGCGGAAGCGGCATCCACCTCGCGGGCACCATGCATTTTCAGCACGATCTTGTCGGCGTTCCAGTAGGTAAAGAGGTTCATCCCCACAGCGAACAGCAGCGCCAGAACCATTCCCCCGCGTCCACCGATGGTGAAGCCCAGAGCCATGAACAGCGCGGTGAGCGCCGCCAGCAACATCGTCGTCTTGAAACCATTCACTTGGATTCGTTCCTTTCAGACCCCAATGTGGTGCGATCAAACCCCCTCTTCAATCGAGGATCATCATGGGCAAGCGCCCCGATCATGTGAAGCCACCCGAATACCTCTCAAAGAGTCCGCCTCTGCCCAGACCCGAGCCGGGGAAGAAGGCTGAGAGCGACCCGCTTGGCAATGATCCCACGCGCTATGGCGATTGGGAGCTGAAGGGCATCGCGGTCGATTTCTGAATCGCCAGCGGAACGAAATCCGGGGGCGGTGCGTCCTGCGCCGATGACAGCCCCGTCGCGTACCCTGCTGATCCGAACCGCCATCGGCATCGTGGCGGCGCTTCTGCTATTGCTGCTGGCACTAGCGATGATGCCGTGGGGCGCATTCAAGGGGCGGGCGGAGCGGGCGCTGTCCAACCGGTTCGATGCGCCGGTAACGATCGGGGCGATCGAGCGGCGCGGCTGGTTTTCTTTCAGTCCGTTGCTCGACATTCGCGACCTGCGCATCGCGCAGCCCGGCTGGGCGGGCGCGGGGGAGATGGTACGGGTAGAGCGAATCACCGTGCGCCTCCCGGTGTTGCCGATTCTGACCGGACGGTTCGCGCCCGAGCCGGTGGAGGCAGCGAACGGTCGGATCGTGCTGATTCGCGCAAAGGACGGTCGCAAGAATTGGGACCGCAAGCCCGAGCGCGGCAGCGGTGGCGGCAGCGGACTCGACCGTCTGGCGGTGCGCAACCTGATCCTCGATTATCGCGATGCGTTGAAGGCGCGGCGCGCTACGCTGCGCGTTGATTCGGATGGATCGGGCTTTCGTGCCCGGGGACAAGGTGCCCTGGGCGATGAACCGGTGCGCATTCAAATTGCAGCCGGTCCGGTCGCAGGGCGCAAACGCTGGAATTTCCG
This sequence comes from Sphingomonas sp., assembly GCA_051858935.1. Lineage (GTDB taxonomy): Bacteria > Pseudomonadota > Alphaproteobacteria > Sphingomonadales > Sphingomonadaceae > Sphingomonas. The sequence goes on along the minus strand of JBHYGP010000587.1, from coordinate 5,860 downwards.
TGCGGCGCTTGAAGGGGCGCGCACGCGGATCGCGGTGGATGGCGCGATGGCGGCACCGTTCCACACCCGCGATATGAGCTTCACGATCCGCGCGCGCGGAAACGACCTGCTCGATATCGACCGGGTAATCGAGGCCGGGCTGTTCGGCACCCAGCCGGTCGTGCTCGCGGGGCGCGTATCGCGGACGGGTGACCGGTGGCGGATCGAGCGGCTGGGCGGGACGATCGGCCGCTCGCGCCTGTCAAATGCCACCGCGACCGTCGACAAGAGCCAGCCGGGGCGGACGCGGATTGAGGGCGATGTGGAGCTGGCGACGTTGGCGTTCGACGATCTCGCAAACGACCGCGGGCGCGCCATCGCTGCGGCGCGGCGGGCGCGGCTGGGCGATCGGTTGGTCCCGGCGACTGCAATCGACCTCAAGAGCGTGAGCGATGTCGATGGCGTGCTGCGCGTCCGCGCGGAACGCATCGTCGGCACGCCGGGATTCGCCTCGGCAGAGGGTACGCTGAGCCTCGACGATGCGCGGCTCACCATCGATCCCTTCGCGATGGCGATGACACCGGGGCGGCTGAATGGTCGGGTGGTGATCGACCAGCGTGGCGGCAAGCCGCAGCCGACGCTCACCCTCGACCTGCGGCTGCGTGGTAGCCGGATCGCCGCGCTGGCCGGGGACGGTGTGCTCGATGCACCGCTTCGGGGCCGCGCACGGCTGACCGGATCCGGGGCGACGATCCGCGCTGCGGTTGGGCGGTCGAGCGGAAGCGTCGCACTGGTCGGTGGATCGGGGCGGATTCCGGCGAACATCGCCTCTTATCTTGGGCTGGATGTCGGGCGCGGCGCACTGGTCGGGGACGACAAGGTGGCGGCGTTGCGCTGCATGATCCTGCGGCTCGATGTGAAGGATGGGACCGGGCGGATGAACCCATTCCTGATCGACACGTCGCGCAGCCAGTCGCGCTTCGCCGGCACGGTGGACCTGTCGGACGAGCGGCTGGCGCTGGCGATGACTGGGTCGCCCAAGAAGGAAAGCCTGTTGCGACTGACCAAGCCGGTGCCGGTGTCGGGGACGATCAAGGCGCCGGTGATGCGTCTGCCCGATGGCGCGAAACCCAATGTCGGCGGAGTGCTGAAGCTGTTGGGCGATGCGATCGCGGGGGACCGCCCCCCGCTGGCGACCGATGCGGATTGCGATGGGCTGGCGGCGCAGGCGTTGCGCTAAAGCGCGTCGCGGATTTTCAGGACCGTGTTCCAGTTGCGCGCGGTCGTGACGGGATCGCGCGTCGCCTTGCCCAGTGGTGCGTGCAGGGTCGAGCGCGCCTGTCCCTCCGGGAAATCGATATAGAGTTCGCGGCTGATCGCCTGTGCCTGTTCGGGGCCGTCATGAGTAGCCATCAGCGTGTCGACGGCCGCTGAATCGACTGGCTTGCGATGGAAGGTGACAACGAGGAAGCTGGGGCGACCGGTTGCGGCGTCGGGGAAGGGGTTGGCGGCGACGACTGCGTCCATCTCTTCGGGCGTGCGCACGAAGATTTCGGATCTGAGGCCGGTTGCCCGGGCCAGCGCCTCGTGGACTTGCGCTTCGAGCTGTTCGGCGCGCGCATCGGGGGCGGTGAAGACGACATTGCCGGAGGCGAGCAGGGTCTTGACGTCAGTGAAGCCCAGCCCCTCGATCACCGCTTTCAATTCCGCCGATTTGAGCTGACGCTTGCCGAGGTTGATCCCTCGCAGCAGCGCCGCCCATCTCATGCGGTTTCGCCACGCGGCGGGCGGGCGAGCAACGCGTCGACCACGGTGCGGACCGGCGTTCCCTCCAGCAGCGCGCAGACCGCTTCGGTTACCGGCATTTCGACCCCGGCGGCGCGCGCGGCTTCGCGCAGCACCGGCGCGGTCGCGGCACCCTCGGCCACGGTCCGGCGGTCGGCGAGCAACTCCGCGGCGGCCTTGCCCTGACCCAGCCCGACTCCGAGCGAGAAGTTGCGCGAATTGGTCGAGGAGCAGGTGAGGACGAGGTCGCCCAGGCCCGACAGCCCCGCCAGCGTCTCCGGCCGGCCACCGCGTGCGATGCCAAAGCGGGTCATCTCGGCAAAGCCGCGCGCGATCAGCGCGGCGCGGGCGTTGAGGCCAAGCCCCGCGCCCTCGACCACTCCGCACGCAATCGCGAGGACATTCTTGACCGCCCCGCCAATCTCCGCGCCGGTGACGTCGGACGAGCCATAGGTGCGGAAGGTCGCGCCGCCGAGCCGTTCGGCCAGCGCATCACGCAGTGCGTCGTCTTCGCAGGCGAGGGTGACGGCGGTCGGCAGCCCCTTGGCCACCTCATGCGCGAAGGTCGGGCCGGACAGGACCGCGACCGGCGCGTCGGGATGGAGTTCGCGGGCGATCTCGGCCACCAGCTTCTGCGTCCCCGCCTCGATCCCCTTGGCGCACAGCACGAGCGGGCGGTTGCCGGTCGGGAGCTGAGACAGGACCGAACGCAGGAACTGCGCGGGGACGACGACGAGCAGCGCGTCGCAGTCCGACAGCGCCGCGAGGTCGCTGGTCGCGCGGATCGTCGGGGCGAGCGGGATGCCGGGCAGGAACAGTGCGTTCTCGTGCGCCGTGTTGATCGACGCCACGACGTCATCCTCGCGCGCCCATAGCGTCACCTGCTGGTCGTTACGCGCCGCGACCTGCGCCAGTGCGGTGCCCCATGCCCCTCCGCCGAGAACCCCGATCTTCATGCCTTCACCCCCGCACCACGCACTTTTTCCGCATCCGGGTCGAGCGGCCAGCGCGGACGCGCGGGCATGTCGAGCGGATCGGTCAGGCCGAGCGCGAACCGCTCGACCCCGGCCCAGGCGATCATGGCGGCATTGTCGGTGCAGAGCCAGAGCGGCGGCGCGACGAAGCGCAGGCCGTGTTCCCCCGCAAGCATGGTGAGCGCGGCGCGGACAGCGGTATTGGCGGCGACCCCGCCCGCGACGACCAGCGCGGTGGCCTCAGGTGCTTTGGCCAGTGCAATGCGGGTGCGATCGACCAGACAGTCGACCACCGCCTGCTGAAACGAGGCGGCGAGATCCTCGGGTGCGAACTTGCCGACCTTGCGCGCGACGTCGCTCTTGAGTCCGGCGAAGGAGAAATGCGGCTCGCCCGATCCGACCAGCGGGCGCGGCAGCGGCACGGCGCGCGGATCACCCAACTTCGCAGCCGCCTCGACCGCCGGGCCGCCGGGGAAGCCGAGGCCGAGCAATTTGGCGGTCTTGTCGAACGCCTCACCCGCCGCGTCGTCGATCGTGGTGGCGAGGCGGCGATAGGCGCCTACCCCCTCGACCAGCAGCAGCTGGCAATGGCCGCCCGAGACCAGCAGGAGCAGATAGGGGAAGGCAAGATCGGGGTCGGAAAGGCGCGGGGAGAGGGCGTGGCCCTCGAGATGGTTGACCGCGACCAATGGCTTGCCCGCCGCGTGCGCCAGCGCCTTGCCGGTGACGAGGCCGACCATCACTCCGCCGATCAGGCCCGGCCCGGCGGTGGCGGCGACCGCATCGACATCGGCGAGGGTGACGCCGGCTTCCTCGAACGCGGCGGCGATCAGCGGTTCGAGCGCCTCGACATGCGCGCGCGCGGCGATTTCGGGGACCACGCCGCCGAACGGGCGATGCGCCTCATCCTGCCGCGCGAGGCGGTGCGAGAGGATGCGGCGGTCGCCCGTCACCAGCGCGGCGGCGGTTTCGTCACAACTCGATTCGAGGCCGAGGATCAGCATCGCGCCGATCTAGGGATTCATCCCCCGCTTGTCGAAGCCTCTGCGAGCGTGGCTGCGACCTTCGCCTCCGATTCCGCATGGAGAGCCCAGAAATTGCGGACGGGCTGCTCGGCCAGCAAACCCTGAAGCACCGCCAGATGCGAGTGCCAGCCGCCGCCAAAATTGGCCATCGGTGCGGGGCCGGTAATGCCGCTGTGCGTCAGAACGAGGCGGGTCTTATCGGCCCCCTCGGCGAACAGCTCGAACCGCGCGGTGCCTTCCTTGCCATCGTCCCAGCTGATCGCGAAGACGTGGGGCGGATCATATTCCACCACCCGCTCGCGCCCGACCGCGCCCTGCCATTTGGCGTATTTCTCGGGATAGGGGACCGCGTCCGCCGAAAGATTGTCGTGGTCGAATACCAGCTCCACCGGCGCGTCGGCGCGGGCATCGGTGCCGCCCGCGAACCATTTCCGGCGTAGTTCGGCCTCGACCAGATAGCGCCACACGGTCGCGGGTGGCGCGTCGAGGATGCGGACCATGCGCAGCGTGTCGGGGGCGAAGAGTGCGAGATCGGCGAGCGTATCGTTCATGGCGTGTCTCCCTTGGGAAGGTCGGCGAGCAGGGTTTCGAGATGGTCGAGCCGCGTGTTCCAGAAGGCTGCCCATTGCTGGAGCCACTGGTTCGCTTCGGCGAGCGGAGCAGGGTTGAGCGCGCAGCGATGGGTGCGTCCCTCGCGGCGGCGGGTGACGAGGCCGGCGCGTTCGAGCACTTGCACATGCTTTGATGCTCCGGCGAGCGTCATCGCATAGGGCTGGGCCAGTTCGCCGATGCTCTTCTCGCCCTGCGCGAGGGTGGCGAGCATCCCGCGCCGTGTGGGATCGGCGAGCGCGTGAAATGTGACGTCGAGTCGTTCAACCATTTGGTTGAATTACCCGCCGCCTCGATAACTGTCAACCGATCGGTTTAGCTTTGTGCGAGTGCGCGGTCCGACACGAACGGGTTGGTCTTGCGCTCCTGCCCGAAGCTGCTCGGTTGGCCATGGCCGGGGACGAACACGGTGTCGTCGCCGAGCGGCCACAGCTTGCCGGTGATCGCGTCGAGCAGATGCTGATGATTGCCCATCGGGAAGTCGGTGCGGCCGATCGATCCCTGGAAGATCACGTCGCCGACGATCGCGAGCTTCGACGGGGCGTGATGGAACACGACATGGCCCGGCGTGTGGCCGGGGCAGTGATAGACATCGAGCGTCAGGGCGCCGACGGTGACCGTGTCGCCATCGACCAGCCAGCGATCGGGCTCGAACGGCTTGCCGTCAATGCCATAGTTGCGACCGTCATCGTCGAGCCGGCTGATCCAGAAGCGGTCGGCCTCATGCGGCCCCTCGATCGGCACGTTCAGTTCGGCGGCGAGTTTCCCCGCCTGCCCGCAATGGTCGATATGCCCGTGGGTAATCAGCAATTTCTCGATGGTGACGCCATGCTGCGCTGCCGCCGCCTTGAGCCGGTCGAGGTCGCCGCCCGGATCGGTGAACGCGCCGCGCATGGTGCGGGTGCACCAGAGCAGGGTGGAGTTCTGCTGAAGCGGAGTGACGGGCACGATGGCGGCGCGCAGGGGGGGCGTAGACATGCCCGGGAGATAGGCCGCGCGGGCGCGAGCGGCAACAGAGGCTTGCGGGCGGACGTTTAGCACTTCATGGCCGATGCGATGCTTGTCCAGACCCCGTTTGTGCTGCTCGACGATGCCCGGCCGGGGGGCAGCGACGCGCGGCTCTACACCGCGCCGGTGCGGGTCGTCGTGGCACATCGTCAGGATGAGGTTGCGCCTGCGCTGGCGGCGCTGGATGCGGTGCGGGCGGAAGGGCTGCATGCGGCTGGCTATATCGCTTACGAGGCCGGGCACGCGCTGGAGCCGCGGCTGGCCGGGCTGAACCGGAGCGACGCTGACGCGCCTTTGCTGTGGTTCGGCCTGTTCGAAGCGGTCGAGCAGCTCGCGCCCGATGCTGTCACCGCGCGGCTCCCCGATCCAGTGGGGGCATGGGTCGGGCGACCAGCGCCGGGAATCAACCGCAGCGACTATGACGCCGCCTTTGCCCGCGTGCATGACTGGATCGAGGCGGGGGATATCTATCAGGCCAAC
>JBHYGP010000586.1:8016-20903 GCA_051858935.1 Sphingomonas sp. | reverse complement strand
ATGATGCCTCTATACCGTTTGGCGGAGGTCGAGCGAACTGCCCATCTCGCGCATCAGCGGCTCCAGCGCGGCGAGCAGCTGGTCGAGTTCGGCGAGGTCGTACCGATCGAGCTGCGGGCCGGGCGCGCGGACATAGGCGCTTTCGATCAGGCCGCGACGTCGCAGCACTTCCTTGGTCAGCCGCCAGCGGAACACCGCCTGCATGTTGAGCAGCGGCAGCGTGCGTTCGAACAGCATCCGCACCGTCGCGAGATCGCCCGCGCGATGCGCCGCGATGAGCCGGACGTGCAGGTCCGCGATTTCCGACGCGGGCATCGTGCCCTCCGCGCCACGCGCCAATTCGTCCGTGATGTAGCGTCCGCCCGCGCCGCCGAAGATCGCGCGCAGCTGCGGCACGCCCGCCTCGCGCAGCAGCGTGATACGCTGGCCGCAAGGGGCGTTTTCTTCCTTCACATAGGCGATGTTGGGCGCGCGTTCGATCACCTGCACAAGCTGCCGCGTGCTCAACCCCAGTCCCATCGGGCGAGGGGCATTCTGCAACATCACCGGCACCGATGCGGCGTCGGCGAGCGCGGCATAGAAATCGCCGATCGCGTCCAGATCGTCGCCCTTGCGCGCCGGCGTCACGATCATCGCTGCCGCCGCGCCCGCACGCTCCGCCGCCGCGATGAGTGCCGCACTTTCCTGATCGCTCGCGCCGCTGCATCCGGCGACGAAGGCCACGCGTCCGGCAGCACGTTCGCCGATCAGCGCGATCATGGCGAGACGCTCATCGAGATCGAGCAGGTCGTATTCGCTCGCAAGGCCCGGGAAGACCACGCCGTCGCTGCCGCAGCCGATCACCCACTCGACGACATTGGCCATGCCGCGCGTATCGATCTGTCCCGCGTCGTCGAAGATGGTCGGCAGCACCGGAAAGGCACCGGCAATGTCGGTCATGCGCATCACTCCCCTTCGCGGCCCATCACGCGGCCGCCAAAGTGAGTTAGGCAATCATTGCTAAAGTAGCAATAGTTTTTCGGTCAGTCGCTGATCCGGGCCGCTGCATTCTGCAGCGCTTCGACGATCGGCCCCGTATTCTGTTCGGGAATCCACCCGGACATGCCGACCGCCGCGAAAGAGGGATGGGAAACCGGCACCGCAATGGTGTGCCGGTCCTCTTCGGCATTGACGAGCACGCGCGCAAACCCTTGCGTGCGCACCACGGCGATCGCGGCAATCAGGTCGTCCAGACCCCCCGGAAATCCGGGAATTTCGCGATCCGCGAACAGTTCGTGGATCACCACATCCTCGTGCTGGGCGAGTAGCGCCATCCCGATGCCGCTCGACGTCGCGGGGAGCAGGCCGATACGACCGATGCCCTGCGTCGTGCTCATTCCCGGGGGGGCGTGGAACAGGTAGCTGACGCTGTCGCGCCACAGCACGCCCAGCGCGATGGTCAGGCCGAACCGGCGCAGTTCCTCAAGCACCGGAAGCGCATCCTGCATGATGCGCGAGGCGTGGAGGCTCTGCGCCGCCAGCACATGCATCCCCGGCCCGGCGGTATATTTGCGGTTCGCCGTCTGCCGCGCGATGCCGAGATAGGACAGCGTCTTGAGCAGCCGGTTCACCCGCGTCGGGTTGAAGCCGAGTTGCCGCGCCAGCTCGCGATTTCCCACGGGTTCGGGTGAGACTGCGAGCGCCTGGAGCGTCGCGATTCCGTCGATCAGGCTCTGGTTGGGCTGGGCATTGGGCTTGGGCAGCATGAGCAGGCGTTCCATCAGATGCGCCGGAGTGGCGCCACAGGATAATGCGGGCGGTGGCGCCATGCACCACCGCCCGCATCTCTTGTGAAGGATGTCGCTAAGAGCGCAACTCCTTTGTTTCGCCTGGCGTTACATTTTCATGCCGGTCGCCCTCAATAGGGATTGGACGAGCCCGGCGGGTCGGCGGGATAGTTGGTCACCGCGATCTTGCGGCGCGTGATCCGCGTATGCCCGCTGACGATCGACTTGCGGTAGAACAGGTAGCTTTTCCCATTCGAATAGACGCGGTCGAAGTTGGAATCGCCGTAATCGCCGCCGTCGAAATCGATCACGACCGGATAGACCGCTTCCGAGGAGGTGGATGTCAGCAGAGTCTGCGGCGCGCTCCAGGTCAGCAGGTCGGTCGAGGTCGTGTATTGCACCGCGCTGCTGCTGCGGATGATCGCGATATAGTGGCGCGACGGCTTGTGCCACACGACCGAGCGGACATAGCTGTTGAACAGCGACGGCTGTACCGTGGCACAGGCCGAATTGGTGTTGCTGTAGGGATTCTTCATCTGCTGGATGAATTGCGGCGACGTCGTGTTGCCGTCCCATGCCCGCCAGCTCGTCCGGTCCTTCGGGTCCGCACTGCGGAACAGGCACACGCCCTTGCCCTGCCCGCCGAAATTCGAACTGCTGTAGGCGAACATATAATAATAGCCGTCGAGCGTGCCGTCCTGATTGCGACCGCGCACGATGTTCGACGGCGTGCCATATCCGATCCAGCCGGCCGACGTCGTGTTCGCATCGCCCGGATAGGCGACATGGGGATAGATGGCCACATGGCCGGGCGTGGCGGACGATCGCGCGAAGCTGACATGCCGGTCGGGCGGCGAGACCGTCGCGGTCCACAGCGGGATCGACGAATACCAGCAATAGGGCAGACCGTCGGTCGTTCCTGCCTTGTGACAGTCGGGATCGTTGGTCCGCGTGCCGAAATAGTCCTGATGACCATAGGCATAAACCGTCGATCCCTCGAAATGCACCGCCTGGATCCACGTCTTCTGGTCGAACTGCGATGGGTCGGTATTGCCGCTGTTGCCGATCATCACCGGGGTGCAGTCGAGCGCCGCGGTCTTGGGATTATTGGTGAAGCCGGTGACCGATCCGGTCCATTGCCAGCCGGTGGCATTGGGATCGGATGTGGTCAGATGGATGACGTTATTCTGATCCTCGAACGCGCGAACCGGGCCGTCGATATGCACCTTCTGCGTCCCGCACAGATTGGTGTTGCTGTCGTGAAAGGTCTCGATCACCGAATCGGCGAGACCCAATGTTGGCGCGGCAAGCGTGGTGGAAAGCGTCGCAGCCGTAGCCTTGGTTCGCGCGCGTGCCTTCTTCTTAGTAGTAGGCGCGCTGTCGCTGCCCTGCACGAACACGGCTCCGGGCGCAGCCTCTTCCGACAACAGGACGGTGCCGCCCCCTGCGGCGAGCAATCCGGTCGCCAGCGCGGCTCCGGCAAGAATCTTCGGCATGACTCTCTCCTCGATATGGTTGTCCGTCCCCGGCGCGGAGAGCCGACGACACGTCATGCTTACCCCATAATTGCTTATATAGCACTATTAATTGCGCCTGTACGGCGTTTCAGCCTTTGCCTTCGCAATTTGTTGCTCTAATAGTGCTGCAAAATTGTCTCTGGAGAGTTTGCATGAAGGTCCGCCATGACCACCGCTGATGCGATCGTGCTGATCGCCTATCTCGCCGGCATGCTGGCGCTCGGCATCTTCTACATGCGCCGCAACACCAGCCTGAAGCAGATGTTCGCTGCCGGACACCAGTCGCCCTGGTGGGTCGCGGGGCTGTCGGGATTCATGACCATGTTCTCGGCCGGCACGTTCGTTGTCTGGGGCGGCCTTGCCTATCGTTCGGGCCTTGTCGCGGTAGCGGTCAACATGTCTTATGGCGTCGCCGCGCTGCTGGCCGGCGCGTTCCTGGCGGCGCGCTGGCGCCGGTTGGGAGTAGAATCGCCCGCCGATTATGTCCGGCTACGCTTCGGCGCGTCGGCGGTGCAACTCTATCTCTGGGTGATGATGCTGTTCCGCCTCATCGGATCGGGCATCGCCCTCTACGCCCTGTCGGTGCTGCTCTGCGTGCTGGTGCCGCTCGATCCCGGCAATCCGTTGCGCGATCCGGCCACGGGCAATCTCGCGGTCATCTACGCGGTGATCGCCTTCGGTGCGGTGATCGTCCTCTACACGATGCTCGGCGGCCTGTGGGCGGTGCTGATGACCGATGTCATGCAATTCATCGTCCTCAACCTCGCCGTGCTGATCACGGTGATCCTGATCCTCGCACGGCTTGGCGGACTTGAGGGGTTTGCCGAGCGCGTGCCGCAGGGCTTTTTCGCGCTTACCAATGACGATTATGGCTGGTGGTTCATCGCCGCCTGGGCGGTGATTCACTTCTTCATGATCGGCGCCGAATGGGCGTTCGTTCAGCGGTTCATCAGCGTGCCGACCCCGCGTGATGCGCGGCGCAGCGCCTGGCTGTTCGGCGGACTGTACCTGATCTCGCCCGCCTTCTGGCTGCTCCCGCCGATGCTGTATCGGGCGATCGACCCCAACGCGAACCCCGAACAGGCCTATATGCTCGCAGCCCAGGCCGTCCTGCCCGCCGGGATGCTGGGGCTTGTCCTGGCGGCGATGTTCTCCGCCACTGCCAGCCTGATCAGCGGACAGCTCAACGTCTTCGCGGGGGCGCTGACCCCGATGCTGACGCGCGGGCGCGACGGGCTGGCGGAGGTTCGCACCGGACGTATCGTCACCATCGGCCTTGGCGTGTTCCTGACGTTGGTTGCCGCGATGATCCCGCTGCTCGGTGGCGCGGAGAAGGTGATCGTCGCGGCCACCAGCCTGCTGGTCGTGCCGCTGGTCGCTCCCAGCGTCTGGGGCTTCTTCAGCGACCGGGTCGATCAGCGCTCGGCATGGTTGACCGTGATCGCGGCGGGCGGGGTCGGACTGTTTCTGCGCTACCTGATAACCCCGGCCGGGCCGCTCGGCAATGTCGCGGCGCTGCAGCCGCTCCAGACCTGGGCGAGGGATGCCGGCATCCTGATCGACGTGATCGTCGGTGTCGCGGTGCCGATGTTGGTTCTGGGGGGCTATCACCTGCTGTCGCGCCGGATCGCGCCGGGTGTGGCGCGCATCGCCGCGTTGCCGCCTGCCGCAGAGTCTGTCGGTGGCAGTGGCGCATCCGACGCGCCGCGCATCGTCGCGCTGACCGTGGGAGCCAGCGGCGCGCTGCTCTGGATGACCGCGATCACCGCGAGCGCGGAAGATCGCGCGATATTGCTCATCACCGGCGCGGCGCTTGTCGCGCTCGCGGTCTTGTCCGAATGGATCGGGCGGCGCGCGATGCGTGCGGGCCGACAGGCGGAGGCGATGGCATGAGCGGACGGTTCGAAGGGCGGCGCATTCTGGTCACCGGTGCCTCGGGCGGCATTGGCGGCGCAGTGGTCGACGGCTTTCGGCGCGAAGGAGCCTGGGTCTGCGCTCTAGGCCATTCGCGTCCCGGCAATGGCGACCTCAACCTCGCCGCTGACCTGGCTTCCGACGACGCCGTGACCGATGCGCTGGCCGCCGTGCATGAAGCGGGTGGCGCGGTAGACGTCGTCGTCCATTCCGGCGCGGCGAGCGTCAATGCCGGGATCGCCGACACGCCCAGTGCCGACTGGCTGCGCATCTATGACGTCAATGTCGTCGGCGCGGTCCGCCTGATCCAGGGATGCGCCCCGGCGATGGCGGCGAAGGGCGGGGGCAGTTTCGTACTGATCTCGTCGATCAATGCACGCTTCGCGACCCCGACTCTTGCAGCCTATGCGACGTCGAAAGCGGCGCTCGACGGCCTGATCCGCACCGCGGCGCTCGATCTGGCGCCACAGCATATTCGCGTGAACGGAGTCGCCCCCGCGTCGGTCGATACGCCGCTGCTCGCGCGCAATTTCGATTCTACGCCCGATCCGGCGGCGGCGCGTGCCGCCAATGTCGGGCGTCATCCGCTCGGTCGGCTCGGTACGCCACAGGACGTGGCCGAGACGGTGTTGTTTGTCGCGTCCGACGCGGCAGGCTGGATGACCGGAACAATTGTTGAGTTGGATGGAGGTGCCGGTGTCACACGCCGCTAGCGGTGCCCGGCCGATGGTCGGGATCAATTGGGGAAGCAGCAATTTTCGTGCGTGGCGGATCGGCGCGGATGGCGTGGTGCTCGATCGTGTGACGATGCCGCGCGGCGTCGCATCGCTCGATCGTGACGGCATGCGCGCGTGCATCGAAGACCTCGCCCATAGCTGGGGGCCGCTCGGCACCTGTTGGGCATCGGGCATGATCGGATCGAATATCGGCTGGGCCGATGCCGGCTATTGTGAGGCACCGTCCTCGGTTGCGGACCTTGCTGCGCACAGCCTCGCGACGATGATCGGCGACACGCCGATACGGATCATCCCTGGCCTTGCCTGTACGGGCCCGCATGACGGCCCCGACGTCATGCGCGGCGAGGAGGTGGAGCTTTATGGCTATCTCGCCCAAACCGGCGCGCGCGCGGGCGACCGCTTCATCGTCCTGCCCGGTACGCACAGCAAATGGGTGCATTGCCGCGACGGACGAATCGTAGATTTCTTCACGTCGATGGGCGGCGAGGTGTTCGATCGGCTGACGGGCCAGGGCCTTTTGGCATCGGTTACAGAGGGCAGCGGTGCGCCGGGGGTAGCATTCGACGGAGGGTGCGACCGTGTCCGGCTCAGCGGGCTCAACCTTGGCAGTCTGTTGTTCGAAACCCGCGCACGCGCGGTTCGCGGGGGGTTAGGCAAGGAGGATGCAGCATCGCATCTGCGCGGCCTGCTGATCGGCGGTGAAATCGCCGATGCACTGCGCCTATATCCGGCACTCGCCGGCGCAAAGGTGACGCTCATCGGCAATCCCGGCCTGTCGGCGATGTTCGCACGGGCGCTCGATACGCTGGAGATCGGTGCCGAAATCGTCGAATCCGAGAGCTGTTGCATCGCCGGCTACACCGCGCTCGCCGATGCGATAGCGGCCAGCGAGGCTCGCGCCGCATGATCGACGCACTGGCTGCGGTAGAGGCTGCGCTGGCCGACGCCCCGGTCGTCGCGATCCTGCGCGGCCTCGACGCCGGGGACGCAATCGCGGTGGTCGAGGCGCTCTACGACACGGGAATCCGGGTCGCGGAAGTTCCGCTCAACTCGCCAGACCCCTTCGCCACAATAGCGCTGCTGCGCAATCATTTCGGCGAGCGGATGGTGATCGGTGCCGGAACCGTGATCGATCCGGCTGACGTGGATCGGCTGGTCGAGGTCGGAGGACAGATTTGCGTCGCGCCCAATTGCGACGTCGATGTGATTACGCGCGCACTTGATCTGGGAATTGTCCCGATGCCAGGGGTGGCGTCGGCGAGTGACGCATTCCGCGCCTATCGCGCAGGTGCCCGCTGGCTCAAATATTTCCCTGCGGGTGAGGTGGGATTGGCGACCATCGCCGCACTGCGCCCGGTCATGCCCGCCGACACGCGGTTCGTCGCCGTGGGCGGCGTCGGAGCGGCGAACGCTGCCCGTTTTCTCGACTGTGGCTGCAATGCGATCGGCGTCGGCTCCGAACTTTACCGGCCGGGTCGGGATGCGGCGATAGTGCGCAGCTCGGCAAGCGCGCTGATCGCTGCGATCCGCAACCCTCACCCGGCTCCGCGCGCCATTGCCAACCCCGGCGCGACGATCAGCGAGTCGCCACTACTCGACCGAACCGGTAAGCATGTGTTGTTCGTCGATCCGGTTCAGTCGATGCTGCACCGCGTGACGCTGGCCGATGGCGCGATGCATCGGGTTGCGACCGATGTGCCGCTAAACGCGATCGGCTGGCGCGGCGACGCGCTGGTCGGTCTTGCAGATTCCGCGCTCGTGACGGTGGATCCGGCGAGCGGCACCACGACGCCAATCGTCGAAATCGCGGTCGGCAGTGGCTGCCGGTTCAACGACATGACCATCGGGACGGACGGAACGGTCTGGGCAGGTACGATGCATCGTGGCCTGCTCGCCGGGCGCGGCATGCTGTTTCGGATCGGCGTGGACGGGTCGGTTGCCCGCATGTGTGAGGGGCTGGGCGTATGCAATGGAATGGAATGGACCCGCGACGGAACCAGCCTCTATCTGGTTGACACACTCCAGCGCACGCTGCTCCGGTTCCCGGCGATGTCCGGCGGTATGCTTGGCGAGCCACTGATCGTCAGCGATTTCATGAACATCTCGGGCAAGCCGGACGGCATGACCATCGGGGCCAACGGCAATCTGTTGGTAGCGATGTGGGGCGGCGGCCGTATTGTCGAGCTGGCCCCAAACGGCGCACTCCTGCGCAGCCATTGTATCGAACCGCCCCATGTGAGCAGCTTGTGCGCTGATGATCAGGGAGGGATAATTGTCACGACTTCCCGAATGCGATTGACCTCGCAAGCGGCGGACGCGACTGGATCGGGCAACATCTTTGAAGTGACACTCCAGTCGCACGAACGGCACGGCCAAGGCCAACAAACCGATGAGCGCGCAGCCCCCGCCAGTTGATCCGCGGCAGCCGAAGTGATTGCAGCTTACGGGCAAGTTTCAGGGCCTGAAATGCAACAATCGGGGCAGGTTGCTGTCCGGCAGCTCCCGGGAATTTGCGGTCGCCTGCCCGATGACCGCTTATAGGGCGCATGCAGTTTCAGCGGCCGCCAATCAAACCGACACCGTTCGACCAGCCCGGCCGTCGTCTCCAAAAATCCGCAGATAGCGCTCGATCTCCTCGGGTCGACCTGTCGCTTTAGCGGGATTGTCGGAGAGCTTGACCGCAGGGCGCCCATTGGCGCTGGTCACCTTTGCCACCAGCGAAATCGGCTCAAGCTCGTCTCCGCCCATCGGATCGCACGCGCGAAAATCGTTGGTCAGGTTGGTGCCCCAGCCGAAGCTCATCCGCACACGGCCGTGGAAGTGGCGATAGGTCTCCTCGATGCTGTCGATGTCCATACCATCGGAGAAGATCAGCAGCTTCGAGCGTGGATCGCGGCCTTGGGCCTGCCACCAGGCGATGATCTGCTCTCCGCCCTCGATCGGAGGCATCGAATCGGGCCGGAAACCGGTCCAGTCGGCAAGCCACGCCGGGGCGTTCCGCAGAAAAGCTGTCGTGCCGAACGCATCGGGAAGGGCAATGCGCAGATTGCCATCATAATGCGCCTGCCACTCCTCCAGCACGCGATAGGGCGCCGCCGCGACCCCCGCATCGTCGTCGGCAAGCGCCGCGAGCACCATCGGCAGCTCGTGCGCATTGGTGCCGATCGCTTCGAGATCGTGATCCATAGCGAGCAGCACGTTCGAACTGCCGATGAACCGGTTGCCCAGTCCTTCCTTGAGCGCTTCGACGCACCAGCGCTGCCACAGAAAGCCGTGGCGACGGCGCGTGCCGAAGTCGGAAATCGCGAGATCGGGAAGCCGGCGCAGCCGCTCGACCTTGTCCCACAGCTTCGCCTTGGCGCGGGCATAGAGGATGTCCAGCTCGAACCGGCCCTTGCCCTTGAGCGCAGCGCGTGAGCGCAGCTCGTTGACGATCGCCAGCGCCGGGATTTCCCACATGGTGGTGTGGGTCCAGGGGCCATCAAAATGCAGCTCGAACTGGCCGTCCACGGTGCGCAGCTCATAGTCGGGCAGCTGGAACGCGGCGAGCCACGCGATGAAGTCGGGTGCGAACATGCGCTGCTTGCCGTAGAAGCTGTTGCCCGCCAGCCAGATCAGCTCCTTCTTCGAAAAGCGCAGCGTGCGCGCATGGTCGAGCTGGGCGCGCAGCTCCGCTTCGTCGATGACGTCGGCGAGGCGCACCTGAGTGCTGCGGTTGATCAGCGAAAAGGTCGCCCGCACATCGGGGTGTAGATGCCGGATCATCTGCAGCATCAGCAGCTTGTAGAAATCCGTGTCGAGCAGGCTGCGAATGACCGGGTCGAGCCGCCAGCCATGATTATAGACGCGGGTTGCGATGTCGGTGACGGGCATATCGGTCCTCAGCCGGTAACGAGGTGAAGGGCATGGGCGGCGGGCACCACCGATACGCGGCGCCCCCAGTCGAACACCAGAAAGTCCTGTTCCATCCCGTCGGCGAAGATCACCCCGCCATCATTCATCCGGGATGTGATCTCGATCGGGGCATCGGTCAGCTTGCCGGCGCGGATGCTGGTGCCGGTGGCGATGCTCGGAAACGGTTCGCGGACGAAATAGCCGATGGCGCGTTCCTGCGGAGCAAGGTCGAGATGGGTGCCCATCGCGTCCATAATCGACCGTGCCCAGCCGCTTGCACCGGTGCCGGATGCGACGATCAGGCCGCTCGAACTGTGATCCTCGCGCCCGCCATCGACCGCGATGGTGTAGCGCGCGGACTGGTGGCTGCGATGGCCGATGAAGACTTCGTTGAGCGCGAGAAGGCGCTCGCCGCTGTCGACCCGCGCCTCGACCATCGTGCGGCGCTCGACGGGGGCGCG
The DNA here is from genome assembly GCA_051858935.1 of Sphingomonas sp. Lineage (GTDB taxonomy): Bacteria > Pseudomonadota > Alphaproteobacteria > Sphingomonadales > Sphingomonadaceae > Sphingomonas. The sequence goes on along the minus strand of JBHYGP010000586.1, from coordinate 10,614 downwards.
GTCGGCATGGCTCGCGCGGAGCAGGTCGGCGAGCTGCCGGACCGCGAGGCGGACTAGGATGCCGTCATAGAGGTCGGGTGACGGGTTCAGGCCAAGCACCGGTTGTCCCGCGAGATATTTGGCGACATTGGCGACCAGCCCGTCCTGACCGACCGGGACGACCAGATCCTCCGGCCCGAACAGGAAACGGTCGAGATCGGGGCGGCGCACATGCGCCTGCCGCCAGTCGTCGGGGACTGCCAGCCGCGCCAGTTTCAGCGTGTCGCGAAGCTGACGATCGCGCTCTTCGAGAAGCTCGACCCGCTGGCCGCGCGTCTCGAGGAAAAAGCGTGCCTGCTCGCGCGTCGCGTGCCGCGCGAGCAATAACTCATAGTCGGATTCGCGCGTGACGAACACGACACGCGGGCTGTTGGTCGGCATCGCCTCACCTCATCGGCAGCGCGGGTGTCTCGCGGCGGAACTCGCCGACCAGCGTCGCGAGCAGATCGGGGGTGACGTTCAGATGCTCGATCGTGTCGAGCTTGCCCGCCAGGTCGCGCGCGGCAAGGCCCAGCAGCACGGCAGGGGGCAGGTCACGGTAGATCGCGATATGCGCTTGCTCCGCTTCCGCCTTTGCACCCTCGACAATGCGGATACGTTCCGCCTCGGCTGCCGCTTCGACCTGTTGCGCCTCGGCAAGACCCGTCGCGCGGGTTCGCGCATTGGCCGCTTCTTCCGCGATCAGCAGCTGCTCGCGTCGGGCGAGTTCGGTCCGGTTGGCCAGCTCATTCTCGGCAATGGCGCGCTCCTTCTCGACCGCCAGCGCGCGGCGTTCGAAGGTCGCCTGATCGGCCTTTTGCTGCAGCACCTCGAAGGTCGGGGTTTGCAACGCGCGTTCCAGCTCGGCACTGGGCGCCAGGTTCGTCAGCCGGATCGCCACGATCTCGATACCGATTTCGTGCAGCGCGGGATCATGCGCCAACGCGCCCTGCAATGCACCGCGCAGCGGGGCCGGCCCCGCGTCGAGCAATGCGCGCACCGGGGCCTGCGCCAGATATTGGAGCACCGCTTGATTAACGAGGCCGGCAAGGCGCGTTTCGATTCGTTGGATGGGCTCGGCGGTCCAGCTGCCGCTGCGAAGGTCGATGGTGAAGTCGACGCGCGCCGCCAGCAGCTCCGGGTCGGCAACCCGCCAAGTCAGCGTGCCCTGCACCGCGAGCGTTTGAAAATCCTGGCTGCGCCCTTTCACGAACAGCGCCATCTCGCGGTCATCCATCGGCAGCTCGGCGATGCTCGCCGTCTCTGGCCGAAACCAGAATACGAGGCCCCGGCCGCTCTGACGGACACGGCCCTTGCGATATCGGATCACATGGCTGCTGGCGTCCGCCCGAAGCTGAGCGGCGAAACCGAAATTGCGGAGATAGGCCATCAGTTTTCTCCCTGATCTGGACGGTAACGATAGAGTTCGGCGGGGCGGAACGACGCGCCGGTTTCGCGCTCGCCGGTAGGCTCGAGCCAACCGCGATCAATCATGCGACGGCGAAAGGCGGGTTTGTTGAGGCGGGTGTCGAGGATTGCCTCGTAAATATCCTGCAGCGCACGCAGCGTGAACCGCTCGGGAAGCAGCGCGAAGGCTATGCGCGAATAGTCGAGCTTGCCGCGCAGGCGGCGGATGGCGAGGCTGAGCATGTCGCCATGATCGAAGGCGAGGCGCAGCGATCCGCTGTCCCCGATCCGCGCCTCGACCGGACCGCCTGCTTCTCCCTTCCAGGGGACGGCGAGTTCGGCCAGCGCGAGTTCCGGTGCCGCCTTGAGCGCGGCGGCGAACCGGTCGGCGGGAAGGAGCGCGAAATAGGCGACGCTGATGATCCGCGTGCGGGGATCGCGGTCGACCGCGCCGAATGTGTAGAGCTGCTCGACATAGGCGTCGGCCATCCGCGCCTTTTCGCGCAGAATGCGATGCGCCGCCGCGTCCAGGCTTTCACCGATCCCGACAAAACCGCCCGGCAATGCCCATGAACCCGAAAAAGGATGCTGGCCCCGCCGATTAAGCAGCACGGCTGGCATTCCATCCACGACGCTCATCAAGATCAGGTCCACTGCAACTGACGGGCGTTCGAACGCGCCCGGATCATAGCGTTCGAGAAATTCAGCTTCATCCATCGACTCGGCCTTATATGCGTTATGCACTTTACTTATGTGCGATATACACATATGTCAAATGGAGGAGATCGAGATGAAACAGTTTGTGATTGTGGTAGACATGCAGCGGGACTTTATTGCCCGCGAAGGCGCGCTCCCCGTGCAAGACGCCGAGGACATTGTCGTGCCGATGCGCCGGTGGCTCGCTAGCTTGCAACCGCAGGATATGGTCGGCGTCCTGTTCACCGCCGACACCCATAATCCCGAAATCTACGCGACATCGCCCGAAGCCGAGCAGTTCCCGCCCCACTGCATAAAGGGTACGGCGGGCTGGTCGCTGGTTGTCGACCCTGCGGCGGTCGACCCAGCGATCCCCACCTACCACCTCGAAAAGGGCGTGTTTGACATGTGGGCGGAGTCTGATCTCCAGGTGATCCGCATCGCTAGCGGCGAGACGGTTGAGCGCGATTCGTTCTT
>JBHYGP010000586.1:4324-8006 GCA_051858935.1 Sphingomonas sp. | reverse complement strand
AAGAAGTCATCGTCGCGGGCGTTGCAGCGGACTATTGCGTGCGTTGGGCGATCGAGGGGCTATTCGCGCGGGGGTTTCGCGTCTCCGTGCTGCAAGACTTGACCCGCGGCATCGAGCGCTCGATTGAGGCGGTTGCGGAAGAAGCGTGGGGCCTTGCCCCCATAAGGGTGCTGCGGGCCGATCATGTCTGAAGATGTACGGCTTTCGAAGATGCTTTCGCTCTGGCTCCGGCACAAACCGGACGTCGCAGGCCTGACGCTTGATCCGCAGGGATGGACCGATGTCGATAGCGTTCTGATGGCGATCAGCCAGATGGGGGTCGATTGCGACTGGCATAATTTGCTCCGCGTCGTCGAAGAGAGCGACAAGCAGCGATTCGAGCTCTCTGCCGACGCGGCACGGATCCGGGCGCGGCAAGGTCATTCGATCACCGTCGAACTTGACTGGCCACAGGTCACCCCACCCGAGTTCCTCTATCACGGGACTGTCGATCGCTTCCTCTCCGCGATCCTGAGCGAGGGGCTGCGGCCAATGCGCCGGCACCACGTTCACCTGTCTCCCGATCTTGAGACCGCAACACGCGTCGGCCAACGACGCGGCGCGCCAGTGATCTTGATCGTCCGCGCTGCGGCACTGGCGGATACCGGCCAGCCCTTCTTCCTAACCACCAATCAGGTGTGGCTCACGGAGCGGGTGCCGCCTGCCTTCATCGCGCGCCAATCGCTGGACTGAACGAGCCCGCGCGTCAATCAGCGCCACTCCACGCAATGCCCCCCATTCGGCTGATCGCGGAACACGCCGCGCCGCCCGGTGAAGCGTTCGATGATGTCGCAGGCGGTCAGGCTATGCTGACTCGGCTTGACAGTCGTGAACGCTCCACCACCGGCAAGCGCGAAGGGGAGCAGGAGCTGGTCCTGCAGGTACGGACCGGCAAAGGCGTCCGACGCGAGATATCCGGCCATACGCCCGGCCGCCGTCTTCGCCACACGCTCGGCCGGGACGCCGAGCTGCCCAAAGCCGCTCACGATCTCGGTGACATGGTCGAACACCGCCTCGATCAGCACGATGTTGCCTGGTCCCTGTTCCTCGGGAAGCTGGCGCACGGCAAAGCTCTCCTCGGGCCAGTCGAGCGCCTTGCGCGCCGCTGCAATCTCGCGATCGGCGATCTCGAACGGCAGCGCGGCGAACAGGGCGGTGACGCCGCGCTCGCGCAATGCACCGCGATCGACGCACTCGATCGGGGTCAGCGGCGCCGGGGTGATGTCCACCTCGATCCGCCCCCCGCCGCGCGGATAGAAGCCGTGGCGGATCAGTCGCGCCTCGACGCTCGGTCCCATGCGGTTGATGATCGGCAGGAACGCCTTCGCGATGAACTCGAACGGCGGGGCGAGCATGTTGTGCGTGCCGCCCTCGAGGATCAGGCGCGACGGCGCATCGGCGAGCACCAGCGGCATCAGCAACGTCTGGAGGACGAGGCCGGTGCTGCCCGCCGTGCCGACGGCAAAGCGATATTCGCCCGGCACGACCTGACCGGGCGTGAAGCTGATGTCCGATGCGCCGACCGCAAGGCCATCGCACGTTGCATTGCCCAGCGCACACGCCGCCTCGACCGCCGTGACATGCTGGCGCATCAGCCCGGGCTTGGAGCGCTTGCCGCGCGCATTGGTGATGCGAAAGGGCTGGCCGGTGATCAGCGACAGTGCGCACGCATTGCGCACCACCTGCCCCCCGCCTTCGCCTTCCGATCCGTCGATGATGATCATTGATTTACCAGTTCCAGAAAAAGGTCATTGGCGCGCGCCGCCCATTGCGTGGACGGGGTGCGCACCGCGAGTTCGGCTGCCCGCCCCAGCTCGTCGGCGATCAGCGCGTCGAGCAAAGGCACGCGGGTACCGTTGCTGCGCTCGTTGGTCCGCGCCTTCGCCGCGACCAGGTCGGCGATCGCCGCCTCGGCATCCGCTGACAGATATGCCAGCGCGACCAACGCCTGCAGGTTCATCGGCGGGCGCCGGTCAGGATGCAGTCGCAGCACGCGGATCGCGAGTGCGGGGCGCAGCGCGTAGAAGTACTTCTTCACCGCGACGTCGCCATCGCCGTCGAGCCAGCGATCGGCCGCCGTCCGCCCGAGCCGTGCATAATGATGCGCCAGTGCGCGGGCATCGAGCATCGCGTCGGCGAGCGCCGCGAACCGCGCCACGAACGGATCGTCGGGGCGATAGCGGATCGGCGATTCGATCCACTCGCTGACCACGGCATTGGACTTGAGCAGCAAGCCGAACGCCTTGCGGATGTCCCAGCCGTTGAGGTCGATCTCATCGACGATCGGCCGCTCGATCACGTCGCGGCCCGGCGACAGCGACAGATACCAGTCGCGCGGCCGGACATAGATGAAGCGGATGTCGTAATCGCTGTCGGGCGAGGGAAAGCCCCAGGCACGCGACCCGGACTCGACCGCCATCAGCACGCGCACGCCCTCCTCCGCCTCGATCGCGGACAAGCGGCGTTCGATTTCAAGGCGCACGTCGGGCGCGATCGGGTCGTGGGCAACGGCAGTCATCGGAGTTCTCGAAAATGGGGGTGGTACGCCTGGGGTCACCCCTTCACGCACACCACCTGTTTCAATGTGTGGACGATTTCCACCAGATCGGCCTGGGCGGCCATCACGGCTTCGATCGGCTTGTAGGCGCGCGGCGTTTCGTCGATCACGCCTTCGTCCTTGCGGCACTCCACGCCCATCGTGTCGGCGATATGCTCGTCGAGGCTCACCAGCTTCTTCGCCTCGGTCCGCGACATCACGCGCCCCGCACCGTGCGAACAGCTGTCGAAGCTCTCGGCATTGCCAAGGCCACGGACGATGAACGATTTCGCGCCCATCGATCCCGGGATGATCCCCATCACGCCCTTCGCCGCGCGCACCGCGCCCTTGCGGGTCACGAGCACATTCTCACCGAAGTGGTTCTCGCGCTGGACGTAGTTATGGTGGCAGTTCACCGCCTCCATTTCCGCGTCGAACGGCTTGGCGATCTGGAGCCGCAGCGCCGCGATCACGTTCGCCATCATCACGCGCCGGTTCAGCGCCGCAAAGTCCTGCGCCCAGCCCACCGCTTCGACATAGTCGTCGAAATGGTCGGTCCCTTCCGGGAAATAGGCCAAGTCCTCGTCGGGCAGGTTGATGTGCCATTTGCGCATGTCCTGCTTCGCCAGTTCGATGAAGAAGGTGCCGATGGCATTGCCCACGCCGCGCGACCCCGAATGCAGCATCACCCACACCCTCGCCTCCTGATCGAGGCACAGCTCGATAAAGTGGTTGCCGGTGCCGAGCGTGCCGAGATGGACGAGGTTGTTCGTCTTCGCGAGCTTCGGATATTTGTCGGTGATCCGCTTGAACCGCGCCGCGAGCGTGGACCAGGCTTCGACGATATGCGCCTGGGGATCGCCCCACGCGCCCTTGTCGCCGCGCCCGCCCCGCCCGGACGTACGCCCGTGCGGAACCGCACGCTCGATCGCCGAGCGGATGCCCTCCAGATTGTCGGGCAAGTCATGCGCCATCAGCGACGTCCGCGCCGCCATCATGCCACAGCCGATATCGACCCCGACCGCCGCCGGAATCACCGCGCCCTTGGTCGGGATCACCGATCCTACCGTGGCGCCGATGCCGACATGCACATCGGGCATCGCCGCG
>JBHYGP010000586.1:1784-4314 GCA_051858935.1 Sphingomonas sp. | reverse complement strand
CATGCTTGAACACGAACGGCATCTTCGCCGCGCGCGCCAACTGCTCACGCGCCTTGTCATCGACCGGCACGCCGCGGGTCCAGCTCTTGATCGGTACGCCGCCTTCGACGTGCTGGTATTCGAAACTCTGGGTCATTATGACCTCCTGCTTGCAATCATGGTGCCGGCGACGAGCGTTGGCGAGACGTTTTCCTGAGCTACTCGGCTTGCGCCGGGGCGGGCTTGAACCGCCGACCTCCCGCCCTTCGGCGGGTGCTCTGACCCTGTAGTCTCACCGGCATTCGCCGACTTGATTCGGTGCTGGCGACAAGGATGGCGAGACATCCGGGCGAACCCGGGGTGGAATCGAACCACCTGAGCCGTTCGGCCTTACCGATGTAGTCCCGCCGGCATTCGCCAGCTTGGTTGATGGTCACGGCGACGAAGGGTGACCGGACGGTTACGCGCTCTGCCGCTGAGCTACGGGCCCCCAATGGTGGACCCGGCGGGATTCGAACCCGCGACCTCGGGATTAGCAGTTCCATGTAGTCCGGTCGGCATTCGCCGTGAATTGCGTGGCCGTGGCGACGAGGGGTAGTGAGACACTGTACCCTGGCGGGGATCGAACCCGCTCGCAAGGATCGCTCCCTGCGCTCCCCGACGGATCAGGTGCTTGGTGCATGTAGTCCCACCGGCATTCGCCACGGCCTTGTTCAAACCTCCGTCTGCTTGACGATGCTGACCCAGTCGCGCGTCTCGCCACGGGCGAAGCGTGCGACGGTGTCGAACACCGCGTCGGAGAAGCCCCCGACATTGAGAATGTCCGCCCGACCGGAAGCCTGAGTGGTTCCATAGGGCTGGATGTCGATGCACACGAGCTTTGCGCCCGGGTTGCGCCGCTTGATCTTGTCCCACTGGCGCATCGTCTCGGTCGTGCCGCGGCGGTTCTGGTCCACCCACGACTCATTGTCCGACACGATCACCACCAGGTCGACCGTCGCGTTTTCCGACACCAGCTGCGCCAGGGGTGCCGACACGCTCGTGCCGCCGCCGCCAACCGCCGCCAGCTTCGCCGCGTTGACGGCAAGCCGCGCCCGCGGATCAAGGTTCAGGCGAACCACGCGCTGCTCGAACGGCAACACCCGGGCCTTCGCGTTGGTCCGCAGCATCGCCGAAGCGACCAGCGCCGCGATGTCGATGCAGCGCACCGCAGTCGTGGCGCCCTTGCGGACCCCGGTGACCGGTGAGCTCATCGACCCCGAGACGTCGGGGCATACGACCACATTGCCGCGGATCACGGGCACGTTGCGCAGCGACGCCTCCAGCGCATCCTCAAGTGCACCCTGAACCTTCAGCGGCACGCCTTCCCCGGCCGCGTTCAGCGCCATCAGCAACTGATAGGGCAGCACGCGCGCCCTGGTCAGCGCTTCGGGATCGGCCAGCCGCGTCGCGACCGCTTCGGTCACCCCCTTCACCCCGAACGCACCGTTGCGCGCCAGCGTGTTGAGGTTGATCCGCAGCGCCTGCCACCCCATGCGCCCGGCCAGCTCGCCCCACTGCACATCGCGCAGCGGAAAGGCGGTGAGCCATTCGAACGGCACCGGCGGCAGCGCGATCCCGCGCGGGTTGCGCTTCCACGTCTCGAACGCGGCGATCTCGGCCGGCAGCGCGGCGACATCATAAGGCTTGCCGATCAGCCAGCCGTAAAATGCGCGCCGCTCTGCATCCGCAGGCTTGGGGTGCACCATCCGCACGATGTCAGCGAGCGAGGGCGCATTGCCCGTCGCGGCCGCCATCAGGTCGCGCATCGACGCCTGCTCCAGCCAGCGCTGGACCAGCCGCTTCGGACGCGACCCGAGCGAAGTACGCCCGACCTGACCCGAGCGCAGGATCTGCACGAAGTTGCGCAGCATCCGGCCATTGTCGATCACGCGGCCAAAGACGCGGACCGACAGATCGGGATCGGCAACCGTCAGCCATGCGGCGATCAGCGCCGGCATGTCCTTCATCGCCCCCGACTTGCGGGCATAGACCGCGACCTGCGCCGCATAGAACGGATCGACCGCGGCAAGCGCGTCGAGCATCTGCTTCAGCTGCGCTTCGGCGGAGGCGTAATAGGCATCCCCCATCGTCCCGGTCGCCGCCAGCTGTGCCAGCAACGCTTCCGGGCCATAGGCATAGGCCGGTGCATCCTCGCGGTTCACCGTGTCCGGTGCGGCAAGCAGCTTTGCGATCGCCGAAGCGAACAGTCCCTTGTTGGCCATCGTCCAACTCCCTTGGTCCGGGCACCATCTGTGCCCGATTGAATTCCTCGGGGGCGACCAGCCCATTCCGGTCGCCCCGCGTTCCGCGTGCCGGGTGGAAGGTTCGACCGCTTCCATTCGACACGGATAGCATCGCAGGAGCCGTGCCAGTTTCGTGAGATGGCGGCGCAATATGGATTAAGACATTGAGATACAGCGATTAAAATCGGCTATCGATGGCCATCGGCGAGAAGCACCACTTCCAAGTGCTGAAATTTCATATCGCAATGGATCGTCTCTTATCCTAC